>NZ_JBEYTW010000010.1:0-164400 GCF_040643275.1 Spirillospora sp. NPDC047418 | reverse complement strand
AATACCAGATCTACGCGCTTGTGTCTGGAGTTCAGAGGTGTGATCTTCCTATCTGCGCGTAAACGCTAATTATATTGTGACATTTCCTTGCCAACGGCCGGCCGCGCGACGCGGCCGGCCGTTGTCGAACCGATCGGGGTCAGGCGCCGGCGCCGGCCAGCAGCTTGGTGGCGTCGAGGGTGTCCTCGCCCTTGTTCCAGTTGCAGGGGCACAGCTCGTCGCTCTGGAGCGCGTCGAGGACCCGCAGGACCTCCTTGACGTTCCGGCCGACGGAACCGGCGGTCACCATGGAGAACTGGATCTCGTTGTTCGGGTCGACGATGAACGTCGCGCGCTGCGCCACGCCGTCCGCGGTGAGGATGCCGAGGGCCTCGGTCAGCTCGCGCTTGAGGTCGGACAGCATCGGGAACGGGATCTCGTGCAGGTCCGGGTGGTCCTTGCGCCACGCGAAGTGCACGAACTCGTTGTCGACGGACGCGCCCAGCACCTGTGCGTCGCGGTCGGCGAAGTCCTCGTTGAGGCGGCCGAACTCGGCGATCTCGGTCGGACACACGAAGGTGAAGTCCTTGGGCCAGAAGAAGACGACGCGCCACTTGCCCTCGTAGGACTTGTGGTTGATCGTCTCGAACGCGTTCTCGGCGTCCAGCGAGACGCACGCAGTCAGCTCGTACTCGGGGAACTGGTCACCGACAGTAAGCACGAATGCTCCTTCGCCATGAGAAAGGGTCGCCTCCACATGAGAGGCGCAGGGAGGGCCGCGGGGGTTATCCGCCTCAGCAGCCGATGTCACTCAGCGTGCCTCTGATCGATCAAAAAGAGAAATCGATGAATCTCAAGAATGCGATAGGACTTCCCTATCAATCCCTCGGATAGTGCTGTGACGTGGGAAGATGAGCTGTCCGGGTGCCACTGAACGTCCATCCAATAGACGTAAATCACACAGACTCGCCCTAAATCGAGCCTAACGCTGCGTAGCGCAGCAAGTGTAGAGGTTCCGGGGCGTCCACTACGCATTGAGTGACGAAAGCCGCACGACCGGACGTTAACGCCTTCTTTCGGCCGCACTCGTTTCTAGAGTTTCCCCATGGCTGTGAATTGGGCGGCAGAGCCCGTCGAAATGCCGGGTGCGGTGCGGTACACACTGACCGCCGGAGACCGGCCCACGGACCGGTGGCACGTCTCGGTGGCATTACCGCCGCCCAGCTTGGAGGCGGTTGCAGGGCCGGGCCCGTTCCCCGCGCTGTACCTGCTAGACGGCTTCCTGACGTTCACCGCCACGGCACAGATCGCGCAGAACACGCTGGCGTTCTCGCTGGGGCAACTGCGGCCCGTCGTCATCGTCGGCATCTCACCCGCGACCGACGACTCCCGCCGCTTGCGGGCGCAACGCGTGCGCGATCTGACGCCGACCGGCGCCGCGCCCAGATACCAGGGCGGCCGAACCCCGTACGGGACGGGCGGCGCCGGCGCGATGCTCGACCTGATCGGCGGGGTGATCGCGCCGCACCTGGAGTCGGCCCACCCCCTCGACCCCGCCGACCGAGGACTCGGCGGCTTCTCCCTCGGCGGGCTGTTCACCTGCTGGGCCCTCGCACACCGCCCGGACGGATTCCGCCGGTTCCTGGCGGTGAGCCCCTCATTGTGGTGGGACGACCATCTGCTGCTCGATCATGAACGAGCGCCCATCGCCGACCGCGGCCCCAGCGACGTCTACCTGGCCGTGGGCGAACTGGAGGACGGCCCGGACCGGAGCTGGCCGATCATGACCGCCGACATGCGCGAGGATCTGGCCGATCTCGACATGGTCGCCGACCTCGCCGCCTTCACCGCCCGGCTGCGCGGCGGGCGGAACATCGGCGTCCGCAGCGAGGTCATCCCCGACGAGCAGCACGCGACCGTGTGGCCGTCCGCCGTGACCCGCGGCCTGGTGCATCTCTACCGCACCGACCGCCGCCCCGCCCCGGACGGCGGAGGCGGCGGTTCGGCCGTCAATCGCTGAAGGCCGCCTTCAGGACGTCCCGGAGCGGGGTCGGGGGCCGGTTCAGCATGCGTCCGAGTGTGGGGTCGACGTCCGCGAACTCGCGCTGGCGGCTGGCGGCGAACATGTCCACGAGCATGTCCGCCGCGAACTCGGGGACGCCGCGCGCGACCACCCCGGCGCGGAACTCGGCGTCCGGCACGACCACGTGCTCGATCGGCCGTCCGGAGAACTCCGAGGCGAGCGCCGCGACGCCGGCCATGTCGATCGCCTCGCCGCCGGTGAGGCCCGGGGTGATGCCGTCGAAGGTCTCCTCGGCCAGGGTGATCGCGGTGGCCTCGGCGAGGTCGGCGTGGGCGGTCCAGGAGACCGGCCCGTCCTCCGGTACGGCCAGTTCGCCGCTCTGGAGCGCGGCGCCGACGAGCGCCACCGTCGTGGACGCGTAGAAGCCGTTGCGCAGCGAGGTGAACGGAACGCCCGAGGCCCGCAGCAGTTCCTCCGTGGCGGCGTGGTCCGGCATGGGCGGGAAGAGAGAGGACGGGTTCGCGCCCATGTGGCTGGTGTAGAGGATCCGGCGGGCGCCCGCCGCCTTGGCCGCGCCGATCGCGCCACGGTGCAGGCGCAGCAGGTCCTCGCCGATGGAGTTGGCGGAGACGATCAGGATCTGCGCCGCGCCCTCAAACGCGTGGGCGAGGCTCGCCGGGTCGGCGAAGTCGCCCCGTCGCACGCGAACGCCCCGGTCCGCGAGGTCTTTCGCCTTCTCCACGTCGCGGACGCTCGCTCCGATCCGCTCCGCGGGGACGCGTTCGAGCAGCCGCTCGACGGTCCCGCGGCCGAGCTGCCCGGTGGCGCCGGTAACGATGATCATGCGGTTCTCCCTTGCCTCGCGACGCGTCGGCGGCGCGCACGGCGACCGCACCGCTCCACGTCGTGAATCAGTGCTAACAGTCCAACGCTAACACTGCTAAGCAATCAACGCTAACGGGCTTCTGTTATCGTCATTAGCGTGCAGGTCGATGACGTAGTGGCCGGGGACGGCCCGCGGGAGCGCATCCTCGCCGCCACCGCCAAGCTCCTCGCCGAGGGCGGCCGGGAGGCGGTCTCGACACGTGCGGTCGGTGCCGAGGCCGGAGTCCAGGCGCCGACGATCTACCGGCTCTTCGGCGACAAGCAGGGCCTACTGGACGCCGTCGCCACCGAGGGCTTCGCGACCTACCTGAGCACCAAGTCCACCCCCGAGCCCGACACCGACCCGGTGGACGACCTGCGGGCCGGGTGGGACGAGCACCTCCAGTTCGGCCTGGCCAACCCGGCCCTGTACCTGCTGATGTGCGAGCCGCGCCCCGGCGCGATGCCACCGGCGGCGGCCGCCGGGATCGAGATCCTCGCCGCCCGCGTCCACCGGATCGCCGAGGCGGGACGGCTGCGCGTCAGTGAGGAGCGGGCCGTCCAGCTCGTCCACGCCGCCGGTAGTGGCACGACGATCGCGCTGATCGCGATGCCCGAGGCCGCCCGCGACCTCGAACTGTCGGTCATGGCCCGCGAGGCGGTCATAGCCGCGATCACGACCGACGCCCCCGCGCCTTCAGCGCCCGGCCCGGTCGGCGCCGCCGTTGCCCTCCGTGCCGTCCTGCCTCAAGCCACCGCCCTGACCGAACCGGAACGCGGCCTCATGCGCGAATGGCTCGACCGCATCACCGACGCACCTCGCTGACGTCCTACTTGTGGATGCTCAGTGGCAGGGCTGGGCGGTGCCGACAACGGCCAGATGCAGGTGGATGGACGAATTGAGCCAGAAACCCCAGCACAGGTCGTTGCCGCAGCGCAGGTTGTAGAGGGCCGTCCCGAACCGCGTCTCGTCCGGGATCGCAGTAGCCTCCCGACCCACCTGCCCCCTGACCTGCTCCCACTGACCGCGAAGCCACGCAACCGCGTCCTCCGGTGTGACCGGCGCGTGCCGGATCGTCGGGGACGGCTTGTGAAGCCAGGCACGGACCTCGCGCGGCGCAAGCTCGCTACTGCCGTCCCGGCGCGCCTGGTCGTCCCCGTAAGTACTGGCGTCCATACGGGACGCGTGGCAATGCCAATGCAGCCCTTGCCGTCGCCAGTCGTCACGGTCTTCATCCCGCCAATAGGCGTCGTAATCGAATGGCCGGATGGTCACGGGCCGAGCCTCCCACCAAGCGGGCCCCGCCCAGGGGGGAACGGGGCCCGCGGTCTGATGTGCGTCAAATGTCGAATTCGTGGTTCTTGACGCTCTGGATGAAGCCCTCCCATTCATGGCGGTCGAACTCCAGGAGGTCGCCGGTCTTGGTGTCCCGGACGGCGACCATTCCGTCCGGTGCGTCCACGACGTTGGTCGCGACCTCGACGCACCCGCACCCGGAGTCCTCCCCGTTGCACAAGGTGCCCTTGACGAACTCGTACGGCCGGTTCATGAACTCCTCCTCACGGACGCGGGCAGGACGGCCCACACGCTCTTGCCCCCGTGCTCGGGACGGCAGCCGTGCTCCTCGGCGAGGGTCGCGATGATGCCGAGCCCCCACCCGCCCGGGTCCGGCGCGTCGTCCGGCAGGGGCTCCGTCGGCATCGCGAGGTCGGGCGTGGACGCCCGCGGCTCCTCCGGGCAGGCGTCCCACACCTCGATGCGCAGCCCGCCGGGGACGAGCGCCAGGCGCAGCGTGATCGCCTGGTTTCGCACCACCCGGACGGAATTCGTCAGCAACTCGGACGCCACGAGGACCGCGTCGTCCACCGTGCTCCGCGGGAGCCTCCACTGGAGGACCTGCGACTCCACGATGAGACGGCCCTGCTGGACGGCGTCGGGCGTCGCGAGAAGGCTTCGCCGCAGAGCAGCGGGCCCGGCCGACGTTCTCTCGATCATGGCGCTCACCGCCGGCCCTCCCTCGCCAGCTCGTCCTGCTGGGCCATGAGGTCGCCGAGCGTGTGGAGGTCGCCCGCGGTGAGCGTGGCGACCAGGCGGCCGTCGCCGTTCCGGATCATCTCGGGCCGGCGCAGCTGCACCGTCCACAGCCCGGTGCCGCCCGCCCGATAAGGCTCCGCCCATCGTCCCTCGACCGGCTGGACGGCCGGAAGCGAGTCCGTTTCGTCTATGAAGTCATCCTTGCGGAATTTGTCGATACCCATTCTCGTGATCGCCTCTGTCGCGGACAGTTTCGTCTTTCGCGCCACAGGTTGACTTGCTCGTCATAGGCTTGTCATTATTGCCGACAACATCAGAAAATAGATGAAGTGCGGAGGTACGTGATCATGGTCCGTCCGTCCCCCGACCCGCACGAGTCGATCTACGCCTTCATGGCCTACTACCTGCGCTTCCTGCGCCTGCGGCACGGCCTGACCCAGGCCAACGTCGCGAAGGTCCTCAACTGCTCGATCGGTCAGGTTTCCAAGTACGAGTCCGGCGAGAAGCAACTCGGCACCCGCGAGTGCACCGCCCTCGACAAGGCCTGGGACACCGGCGGCGTCTTCACCATCTGGCTCGGCTACGCAAAACTCGGAATCGACGCAAACGCCCCATCCCGCCTCGACCGCTACTACCGCAAGGCCATCGAGCACTGCATGTTCGCAAACAGTGTCGTGCCACTTCCTCTTCAGGTCGAGGACTATGCGCGGGGCTTGCTCGAAGCAGGTCATGCTGCTGGATTCGTCCACGATGTCGAGGAGACTCTCGCTGCACGGATGGAACTACAGGCCGCCATGTTGGATGGTCAGCCGCAGATATGGGCCGTACTCGAACAGGGTGCTGTGCGGTCAGCGGGGACGGTCGCAGTGATGGCCGCACAACGGGACTACCTGCTACAAATGGGTAGATTGTCCTACGTATCGATACGTATACTGCCGTTCGCAGCCGTGCCCCACATCGGCCTGGACGGACCGTTTTACTGTTGCACCCTTCCAGGTCGCCGCCACGCGGCCTTCTCTAGCAGCGCGCTGGGGATGGGACGGGTCATCGACGATCAGATGGAGGCCGCCGCCGTGGCTCTGAGGTTCAACCGGATTGCGGCACGGGCTTGGAGCGAAGATCAATCCCGAGAGTATCTATCCAGGATGGATGGGCAACGTGATGGCTTGGCGGAAGAGTAGTTACAGCCATGGTGGCGGCACGACAGACTGTGTCGAACTGGCCGCCCTTGAGCCGCATGTGGGTATTCGCGACAGCAAGGATCCTTCGGCGTCGCATCTGGTCATCGCGAAAGAGCAGCTTGCTGATCTCGTCGATCGGATCAAGGTGGGGGACTGCGATCTCCGCTGATCGGGGCCGGTCGGGTGAGTTGAGGCTCGACCCTCTGGTGAGGTGCGGGTGATTCACCAGCATTCGTGGGCGTGCTTGCAGCGGATCTTCGGAGCCTTCGCCGAACGGCACGCGCGGCCGGGCGGGGTGTCGGTCTTCCAGGACGCGACGCCGCCCACCGAGGAGGAACTCCGAGACTGGCGGCTGTGGGTGACGGCCGTCTTCCTCCCCAACATCCGGGCCATGCGCGATCTGGTCGTGGGCCACGCCGATCTCCTGATGGAGGCGGAGATGCCGCCGCTCCTGCTCGACTTGTGCGCGCATGTTTCCGGCTATGAGATCACCGCGGCGCGGTGGGCCGAGGGTGATTACGCCGAGCACCTGTCGGTCGTCCACTTTCCCGCTGAGGCGATCAGCGACTACGCCCACCAGGGCTTTGGTCGCTTGAAGGCAGAGCAGGCTTCGCTGCTGGGACGCCGCGCGGCGCTTGCCAGCGGCGGCAATTGATCGGCGGAGTGGGGGAGCCGCCGCCGGGGCGGTGATCCGCGCGAGGTGGGGACCTACCGGCTGGAAGGGCGGCTCGGCGCGGGCGGGATGGGCCAGGTGTTCCTCGAATGGTCCAGGGGCGGGCGGTCCAGTGGCACGGGCCACTGCCTGCCGGGGTGATCGGAGTGCTGGGCGCGGGACTGGTGGAGGGCCTGGCCGCCACCTCGACGGGCGTGGTCGGGACGCCGGCGTACGTGTCCCCCGAGCAGGCGCGCGGCGGGGACGTCGGCCCGGCCGGCGACGTGTTCGCGCTGAGGGCGGTGCCGGCGTTCGCGGCGACCGGCCCGGTGTCCCGGAGGTCCTCTACAGGCTCGCGGAGCGCGGCACGGACGCCACGCGCTGGCTCTCGGCCGAGCTCACCACCGTCTGCGCGGGGCGCGGTGGCCGATGCTCCGCAAGGCACGGTTCCGATGGCGGACGCCGGTGGTACCGATGAGGCGCCGTCCTGAAGACCCGGGAGTGGGTGTGAAGAGGACCTTCACTCGGCTTTCTGGCCGCCGTCTTCGGTGAGTTCGTGCGGCTGGGCCCGGCCGCCGCGCAGGCTCTCGATGGAGGCGGCGAGGTGGCGGGCGTTGGCGGGGATGCCGAGCAGGAACGCCGTCTCCTTCAGCGACTCGTGCTCGCGCAGGCTGATCACGACCGCGGGGTCGCTCGCGGACATCGGTTTCATCGCACCTCTCCTCGCTCGGAGTTTACGTAACCACGTACACGGGCCGCGTGCCTGTCGTGTGAATCTGGTGGGAGCAGATTTGGGGGTGCGGCGGAGTGATGGGTGACCGTGTCCGTTCGCAGAGAGGCGCCTCAATGACAGGTCACCCGACGTGAAGGGCACCGGGATCGTGCGGCCCGAACCGCGTCAGGCCGACGACTTCGCGGTGCATTACGACGAGCATTTCACCGACATCCACCGCTACGTCGCCGGGCGGCTCGGACGGGACGTGGCGGACGACATCGCCGCCGACACGTTCGTCATCGCGCTCCGGCAGCGGCACCGGTTCGACCCGGAGCGGGGGAGCGTCCGCCCCTGGCTGTTCGGCATCGCCACGAAGCTGGTGGCGCAGCACCGGCGGCAGGAGGCGCGCCGGTACCGGGCGCTGGCGAAGGTCGGCCCGGAGAGGGGCGACGGCGGGCACGAGGAGCAGGTCGTCAACTGGGTCCGGGCCGAGGGGATGCAGCCGCGCCTGGCGAAGGCGCTGCGGTCGCTCACCCGGGATCAGCGGGACGTCCTGCTGCTCAGCGCGCTGAGCGAATTGTCGAACCAGGAGATTTCGGAGGCGCTCGGCATTCCGTACGGCACGGTCACGTCGCGGCTGAGCCGTGCCCGCGCCAAGGTGAAGGCCGCCCTCGGGGAGGACAGCGATGAACGATGACCGCATGATCCGCGCTCTGCTGCTGGAGGACCCGCCGTCCGAGGAGGTCATCGCCGAGGGACGCCGCCGGATGCGGGCAGGGAAACCGCCCGTCGCGCGGCGCCGGATCAGTGGGCGTCCCGTGTTCGGGCTGGCGGGGGTTGCCGCAGCCATGGCGCTCGCCGTGGGCGTCGCCGCCGTGCTCACCGGCGGCAGCCCGGCGGATGACGGCGCCCGGGGTCCCGGCACCCCGGACCCGAACGCGCGGCGCGTCCTGCTCGCCGCGGCCGAGCATGCGATGAACGAGCCGACCGGACGCTACTGGCACGTCGTGAGCGAAGAAGGGAGCGTGTACCGCGTCGGAGACGCGAACGGCTACTCCATCGTCGCAGCCGACAGCTGGGACCGTTGGAAGGCGCGTTCGGGCTCCGATCCCGACGTCGAGTACGCCAAGGTGGCGCCCGGGGCGAAGCCGCTCACACCGAAGGACGCCGCCGCCTGGAAGAAGGCCGGTTCGCCGCAGAGCATGCGCGTGTGGGCGGACGGCCACTGGCTGACGCTGACCACGAAGGACCTGGGGACGCCCGGCTGGGAGACGCAGGTCGCGACGCCGGAGCAGAAGAAGGCCGCGCTGGCGCGGCACGACCCGGCGGACATCAAGAAGAAGTGCGCGGCCAACGCCGATCGGCCGCGCGAGTGCGAGTTTCAGATGCTGACCCTTGAGCAGCGGCTCCAGCGGTTCGGTGAAGAGCCCGAGCGGTACAAGGACCTCATGCTCGAGCCCGCCGGGACCGCCGCGGTCGACTACCTCTGGAAGGGGCTTCGGCTCATCACCTTGAACCCCGTCCCGCCGAAGGCACGGTCGGTCGTTTTCCGGACCATGGCCGATGTTCCGGGCGTGCGGGCGATCGGCAAGGTGAAGGACGCCAAGGGCCGCGCGGGCATCGGGCTCGCGATGCGGGACGCCGCGACGGAGACCCGGATCGTCCTCGACCCGGACACCTACCGGCTCATGGGCTTCGAGGTGATCGCCGTGGACGTTCCCAAGCGCCGGCCTGGAGACGTCCTCAGCTACACGACCGTCACCTCGGCCGGCTGGACCCACGAGAAGCCCCACCGGGGCTGAGCATCGTCCCCGGGCCGTCGCGGGCGGCCCGGGGACGCACGTTGACGCACGTTGACGCGCGGGTAAGTTTGTACCTACGTTTCTGGGGACGTCTGTATCCAGATCGGGAGGCCGCCGTGCCCTTGCAGACCGCGCCGGACATGGAGAGCATCTTCACCCCGCTGATGCACGAGCACGACTACGTCATCGACGAGGTCGACGGGGACCTTCCGACGGACCTCACCGGGACGCTCTACCGGATCGGGCCGGGCAAGTGGGAGGTCGGGCGCACGCTGCTGCACCACCTCTTCGACGGCGACGGCATGGTCTCGCAGTTCAGCTTCGACGGGCGAAGCGTGCGGTTCCGCAACCGGTACGTGCGGACGCCGCAGTTCCTGGACGGCATGGTCGCCGGACGGGCGCGCAGGCCCGCCGTCGGGACGGCGCTCCCCGGCGGGTTCTGGACCAACTTCGCCAAGGCGAAGGGCCCCGCCAACGCCGCCAACACCGGCGTCGTCATGCACGCCGAGCGGCTGCTGGCCCTGTGGGAGGGCGGCCCGCCGTACCGCCTCGACCCGGACACCCTGGAGACCTTCGGCGTCCACGACTTCGGCGGGCGGCTCCGGGGGATGCTCAAGGCGTTCTCCGCCCACCCGAAGTGGGACCCGGTGACGGGGGAGATGTTCAACTTCGGGCAGGAGTTCGCGCCGCTGCCGCACCTGAACTGCTGGAAGGTCGACCGGCAGGGCCGGATGCGCCGGCTCGCCAAGGTGCGGATGCTGAACATGCCGTGGAACCACGACTTCGCGCTGACCACCGAGCACATGGTGTTCGTCCTGGACCCGTACATGTTCGACCTGCGCACGATGCTGAGCGGCGGGCCCATGTTCGACGCGATCCGGCACCGCCCGGACAAGGGGACGCGGTTCGTGCTCGTCCCGCGCGACGGGGGCCCGGCGCGGATCATCGAGCACGACACGCTCGTCCACCTGCACGTCGCCAACGCCTTCGAGGACGGCACGGACACGGTCGTCGACCTGGTGGAGTTCGACGACTACGAGGACATCCGGCGCGACCTCACCGGGTTCCGCACGCGGTTCCCCGAACTGCCCGCGAGCAGGCTCATGCGGTACCGGATCACGTCGGCGGGACGCGTGATCGCGACGCGGCTCTCCGATGTGCAGGGCGAGCTTCCGCAGTACGACTGGCGCCGCTCCACCCGTCCGCACCGGTTCACCTACATGAGCGGACGGACGGGAACCAGCGGCGAGTACGACAGCGTCCTGAAAGTGGACAACGACTCCGGCCGTACTGAGGTCCATGAACTCGGCCCGCACGCGTACGTGGGCGAACCCATCTTCGTGCCCCGCACACCGGACGCCGCCGAGGACGACGGATGGCTGCTGACCGTCGTGTATCTCGCTGCTGAGCATCGGTCGCAACTCACCATTCTCGATTCCCGTGGCCTGGAGCATGTGGCCACGCTGCGTCTGAAGCACCACATCCCGTTCGGCTTCCACGGCACGTTCACGAGGCGCATCGCGGACCCCGGCGCCCCCATTCCGCATCCAGATCGGCTGCCGATTCGCTGACCCGCCGACCCAAGTCCCCGTCGCCGAAACTGGGATGTGGTGGAACACACTCGCTCCGACCTGGGGCTCCTCACGGTCCGTGATGGTCGTTGGAGTACCGTTCGGGTGAGATGGCGATCAGCAGACCGACGGTGGCTCAGTTGCGGGCGTTCCTGGCGCTCGCCGAACACCTGCACTTCCGGGACGCCGCCGCCGCGCTGCGCATGAGCCAGCCCGCCCTTTCCGGGGCCGTGGCCGCGCTGGAGGAGACCCTCGGAACCTGCCTCGTCGAGCGGACCACCCGCAAGGTCATGCTGACCCCCGCCGGGGAGCAGGTGGCACGGCGGGCGGAGGTCGTCCTGGCGGAACTCGACCGCCTGGTGGACGAGGTCAAGGCCGTCCAGGGGACGCTGGTGGGGCCGCTCCGGGTGGGCGTGATCCCGACCGTGGCGCCGTACCTGCTGCCCATCGTCCTGCCGAGGCTCGCCAAGGAGTTCCCCGACCTGAAGCTGTCGGTGCACGAGGAGCAGACCGAGCATCTCGTCACGGAACTGCTCGCCGGACGGCTGGACGTCGTGCTCCTCGCGCTGCCCGTGCCCTCGACAGGCGTGACCGAGATCGTCCTGTACGACGAGGACTTCGTGCTCGTCGCGCCCGCCGGGTTCGACCTGGGCGACGAGGAGATCCCGCGCGAGGCGCTGAACGACCTGGACGTCCTCCTCCTCAACCAGGGGCACTGCCTGCGCGACCAGGCCCTGGACATCTGCCGCGACGTGGGCGCCCGCGCCGCCGCCGCGACGTACGCGACGAGCCTGGCGACGCTGGTGCAGCTCGTGTCGGGCGGGTTCGGCGTGACGCTCGTCCCGGAGACGGCGCTGCCGGTGGAGACCCGCCGGGCGCCGAACCTCGGCCTGCACCGGTTCGCGGCGCCGGCGCCGTTCCGCCGGATAGGGCTCGGGTTCCGGTCGACGTCGCCGCGCGCGGACGAGTTCGCGGCGCTCGCGGAGAGCGTCCGCACCGCCGTCGCCGAATCCGGCGTCGCCCCCGGCATTCGCCCCGCACAGCCGTAGACCGCCCGCGAGCCGCCCCCGGCGGCACAGCGCCTGCCGAGCCACACAGCGCATGCCGGGCCGCACAGCGCATTCCGGGCGACACAGCGCATTCCGCGGGAACCGGGATGGGGCCGGATGCCTCTTATGGGTGTCTTGTCGATCAAACACCCGGGGGAGATCGGTGATGCCAAGCGATCGGGCGGCCCGGCGCCGTCGCGGCCGGTGGGCGGCCCTCGGCACGGTACTGGCTCTCGTGCTGCCCGTCGCCGCCTGCGGGGCCGGGGACGGCGCGCCGCTGTGGACGCTGGACGGCCGGACGATCAGCGGCGGCGACTTCCTGAAGCCGCGGATCTGGGCGGCCGGGCCGACGCTGGCGATCACGCGGGCGACCGAGGTGACCGGGTACGACGCCGCGACCGGCGAGCGGCGCTGGTCGGTGCCGCTGTCCGGCAGGGTGTGCGCGGCGTCGCCGCGCGCGGACGGCGACCGGGTCGCCGTCCAGTTCGGTCCGGGCAGGCAGCGCTGCGACCGGATCGCCGCCGTCGATCTGAAGAGCGGCCGGAAGCTCTGGGAGCAGCCGATGCCCACCGCCGAGCGCGTGCGGGAAGGGCAGGTCGTCATCAGCGGCGGCGTCGTGGTGGTGGACGAGAGCTCCGCCACCGCCGCGTTCCGGCTCGCCGACGGGGAGCCGCTGTGGAACCGTGACAGTCGCGGCGCGGATTGCGCGATGAAGGGGCTTGCGAGCGGTCCGGCGCTGGTGGCCGGGTTCTCCTGCGACGGAGACAGGGGCAAGGCCCGCCGCGTGGACGGGATCGACCCGGACAGCGGCCGGTCCCTGTGGAGCTACGTGGTGCCCCAGGGATACTCGGTCGCGACGATGCCGTCGGGCCGTCCCGTCGTCCTGGGGCTGAAGCGCGACGGCTCGGACAAAGAGCGGACGCAGTACGTGGTACTGGACGAGTCCGGTGCGCAAATCACGAGCATCGACGTCACCGGGAGGTTCTCGGTGCGGTGCTACCAGGACCCCAACCGCTGCAACAACGTCGTGGTCAGCGACGACAGCCTCTACATCAGGACGAACGCCGGCCCGGTGAAGGACGAGAAGGAGAGGACGTTCGCGCCGATCGTCTCCTTCGACCTGGCCACCGGCCGCGCACGGTGGAGCACCGAGAACCCGGACGGCAACCACCTGTTCCCGATCGGGATGGACGGGGGCCGGCTCATCGCCGCCCAGCCCAAGACCGGGCGGTACAAGAACAGGGGCCGGCGGCCGAGGCTGGTGTCGGTCGATCCCGCGAGCGGCAGGACGTCGGTCATGTGGGAGTTCTCGCGGAAGGCCGACTTCGCGTTGCGCAGCGGGTCCGACCGGCTGTACGCGAACGGCCGCCTCTTCCTGGTCGAGCAGCTCGTGTCGGGCAACGAGGACAGGGTTTTCAGCGCCTTCGCGAAGCCCGCGGAGTGAGCCTTCGCGGCTAGTGCCGGGCGGACGGATGGTCACGGGACCGTAAGCGCGGGGCCATTCGAGGTCAAGTCTGTGTCAGGGGAGGCCCCGGCAATGGCGATGCGTGTTCATGTGGTGCCGTAACGTCACCATGCTCGGTGGGGCGAGGAGGAGGCCCCATGCCGAAGCTCAGCGTCGTCGTGCCGTTCCATAACACCGAGGAGTACTTCAGGGAGTGCCTGGAGTCACTGGCCGGGCAGACTCTGCGCGACCTCGAGGTGATCCTGGTGGACGACGGGTCCACCGACGGCAGCGCCGTGGTCGCCAAGGAGATGTGCGCCCGTGACCAGCGGTTCCGCCTGTTCACGCGCGAGCAGGAAGGCCCCGGCCCCGCCCGCAACGCGGGGGTCCGCCAGGCGCGGGGCGAGTACCTGGCCTTCGCCGACGCCGATGACGTCGTGCAGAAGGACGCCTACGCACGGCTGACGGGTTCCCTTGACCGGACGGGCTCCGACATGGCGTCCGGCAACGTCGAGCGCATGGACGCCGACCGGAAATGGCAGTCGCCCCTGCACGACGGTGTCTTCACGGACTCGTGTTCGCGGACGCACGTGTCGTCCAAGCCGGTGCTCATGCGAGACCGCACGCCGTGGAACAAGGTCTACCGGCGTGGGTTCTGGAGTGAGGCCGGCCTGGAATTCCCCACCGGCTTCTACGAGGACCCGCCCGTCACGGCGCGCGCGCACGCCCTGGCCAAGTCCGTGGACGTCCTGAGCGAGACGGTCTACTACTGGCGCAAGCGTCCCGGGTCCATCACCGAGGACCGCTACGACTGGGACAACATCAACCAGCGCATGGCGTCCGCACGCGCACTGCGGGACGGGCTCGCCGGCTACGCGCCGCAGCTGCTGAACGCCTACGACGAGCACGCCCTCGTCCCGATCGAACTGCGCGTCCTGTTCGAGGCGCTCCCGCGAACGCAGGACGAGCACCGCGAGGAACTCGTCGCCATCGGCGCCGCGCTGGCCCGCCGCATCGGCCCGCGCGTGGTGAAGCGGCTGCCCGCGATGACGCGCCTGCAACTGCACCTGCTCTGCCGCCGGATGCTGCCGGAACTGCTGGAGGTCCTGCGGTTCGTCCAGCTCCGCAAGGCGTCGGACGCGCCGCGGGTCCGGCGCGGCCTGCGGCACCGCTGGTACGCGGAGTACCCGTTCTTCGAGGACGAGGAGCGGGCCGTCCCGGCGCACGTGTACGACGTGACCGACGAGCTGAAGCCCGTCGCGGCCATCGACCGGGCTGCCTGGGTGGACGGGCGGCTGCGCATCGAGGGGCACGCCTACATCCGGCACCTGGACTCGTCCACCGAGGACGGCTCCCGGATCCGGGTGTGGCTGGTCGCGGCGAACAAGCGCGGCCTGATGCGCGTCCCCGTCGAACGGGTCCGGCGGCCGGACGTGACCGCCCGGTCGCGGCAGTCGGCGGTCTCCTACGACTGGTCCGGGTTCGTCGCGGAGATCGACCCGGCCGGGCTGAAGATCTTCGGGCGCTGGCGGGACGTCGACTGGGTCCCCTGCGTGGAGATCGTCAACCGGGGGCTGCGGCGGCGCCGCACGTTCGCGAACCCGCGCCTGCCCGGCCCGCAGTGGCCCGACGACCGGGAGTGCGCGCCAGGCGTCCTCGTCCAGGGCGTCGCGGCCCGGAACCGGTTCGTGCTGCAGGTGCGGCGGACGCCCGCGGCGGTCGTCGGCTGCCATCTGGACGGCGGCGAACTGTGCCTGGACGGCTGGAGCAGCGCCCCGCTCGGCGACGAGCCGCGCGTCACCGCCGCACCGAAGGCGGGCCGCGCCACGGTCACCGGGCCGGTCGAGCGGGTCGGCGGCGAGGGGTTCCGGGCCAGGCTGCCCGCGGCGGGGCTGGCCCGGCGGTCGGTCGACTGGGAGGTCAGCCTCCCGGGCGGCGTCAAGCCGTACCTGGACGCGGACGCCGCCGGAACCGCGTTCCCCGTCCCCGGCGGGGAACTGGAGATCGCGAGGACCCGGCGGAGCACGCTGCGGATCGTCGTGCGCGGAAAGGCCCTCATCCTCGACGAGGTGTCCTGGTCGTCCGAGGGTGCCCTGCACCTGGCCGGGACCTGCACCGACCGTGCCGCACGGCCCGATTTCCTGTTCGTCCGGCGGCGGCGGTCGTCGGAGGAGCACACCGTCAAGCTGTCCTGGGACGGCGACCGGTTCACGGCGAAGTTCTCTCCCGCGCGCATGCCGGTGTTCGGACTGTCGCGTCCGCTGGTGGCGGGCCGTTGGGACCTCATCACGACCATCAACGGGCAGGAACAACCGGTCCTCATCAGGCGCCACACCCTCCGCGACCTGCCCGAGCCGTTCGAGGCGGGTCTGCACCGCATCACCGTCCGCGCCTACAAGACCGACCAGTTCGTGCTGCGGATCGAGACCGCCCTGGACGACGATGAGCGCGGCGCCTACGCGCAGAGCCGGCTACGGTCCGGGCACTACCGGCGCCACCTCAACCTGCCCGTCCGGGACCTCGCCGTGTTCGACGCCTACCGGGGACGCCAGTACTCGTGCAACCCGCGCGGCATCTACGACGAACTCCGACGGCGCGGAACCGACCTGGAATGCGTGTGGGTCACCGAGAACGGACAGTTCGGCAGGCCGGTGGGTGCCCGCACCGTCCTGGTCGGCACGCGGGAGCACTACGAGGCCCTCGCCCGCGCGCGCTTCGTCTTCGGCAACTGGTCGCAGAAGGAATGGTTCACCAAACGGGACGACCAGACGTACGTGCAGTGCTGGCACGGGACGCCGCTGAAGAAGCTGGGCTACGACGTCAAGGAGATGCCCTACAAGCGCACCGAGGGCGTCAACTGGATGGAGCACGACGTCCCGCAGTGGGATCTGCTCCTCGCGCAGAACGCGTTCTCCGTGCCGCTGTTCCGGCGGGCGTTCGGCTATGAGGGCGACGTCCTCGAAAGCGGCTACCCCCGCAACGACATCCTGAACAGCCCGCACCGGAACGAGATCGCGGCGGCGGTCAGGCGGCGGCTCGGCATCCCCGAGGGGAAGCGCGTCGTGCTGTACGCGCCGACGTGGCGGGACGACTTCCACCACGCGATCGGCAAGCGCGCGTTCCGCCTCGAACTCGACTTCGACCAGTTCAGGGCGGCGCTCGGCCGCGACCACGTGCTGCTCCTGCGGACGCACTACCTCGTCACCGACCGGCCGAAGCTGCGGCCGGGCGACTGCGTGATGGACGTGTCCGTCTACCCCGACATCTCCGAACTCTTCCTGATCAGCGATGTGCTGGTCACGGACTACTCGTCGGCCATGTTCGACTTCGCCGTCACCGGCCGCCCGACGGTCTTCTTCACCTACGACCTGGAGCGCTACCGCGACCACGTGCGCGGCTTCTACTTCGACTTCGACGCCGAGGCCCCCGGGCCGATGCTGAGCACGTCCCGCCAGGTCGTCGACGTGCTGAGCGACCCGGCCGCCCTGGAGACCGGGTACCGGGACGCGCGCGCCGCCTTCGCCGCCCGGTACTGCCCGCACGACGACGGCCGCGTCGCCGCCCGCGTGCTCGACCGCGTATTCGACCGCGTGCTCGACCGGGTCCCGCGGCCCGGCCGCTGACCAACCCAACCTCCTCCAAACCCCGCTCACCCCATCACGGAGTCGCTCGTGTCCCCGCAGATCAGCATCGTCGTCCCGTTCCGCAGCACCGGCGGCCGCCTCGCCGAGTGCCTGGAGTCGCTCGCGGGGCAGACCCTGCGCGACGTCGAGGTGCTCATGGTGGACGACGGCGCCGGCGACGCCGAGGCGGTCGTCGCCAAGGAGTTCGCCGGGCGCGACGACCGCTTCACGCTGCTCCAGCCGGGCCCCGGAGCCTCCACTGCGTCCGCCGCCGACGCCGGCGTGGAACAGGCCAAGGGCAGATACCTGGCGTTCGCGGACGGCGAGGACGCGCTGCCGCCCTACGCCTGCGAACTGCTCGCCGGCACCCTCGACTCCACCGGATCGGACCTCGCCGGCGGAAACGTCATGTGCATGGACGGCGAACAGGTCTGGCAGTCACCGCTGCACCGCGAGCCCTACGCGAAGACGATGACGTCGACGCATGTCACCCGCCACCCCACCCTCCTGCAAGACCGGACGCTCTGGAACAAGGTGTACCGGCGCTCGTTCTGGGACGCGCACGGCTTCGAACTGGGCCCCGGCCAGGACGCCCTGGTCGCCGTCCAGGCCCAGCTTCTGGCCTCCGTGGTGGACGTCCTGGACACGGCCGTCTACTTCTGGCGCGACCGCCCGGGAACGGCCACGCGGCTCCGTCCCGACCCGGACCACATCACCGACCGGATGGCGACCCTCGCGGCCATCCGGAACTTCGTCCACGACCACGCACCCGAACTCCTCGCCGTCCACGACATGTACGCGCTGGACCTGGACGTGCGCGACCTGATGCTCGCCCTGCCCGCCGCCACCTGGGAGGAGCGGGAACGCCTGGTCGAGCTGGGCGCGGAGGTCGTCGCCGACGCCGACCGCTCGGCCACCGAGCGGCTGGACGCGATCAGGCGCCTGGAGCTGCACCTCCTCCGCGAGCGCATGGTGCCCGAACTGCTCGACGTGCTCCGGTTCGAGGAGAGCGGGCTCCGGGACGTCCCGATCGTGCCCAGGGGCCGTCTGCGTCCGCGCTGGTACGCCCGCTACCCGTTCCTCGACGACGCCGAACGCGACATCCCCGAGGACGTGTACGACGTCACCGACGAGATCGGCCTGTGGGGGGACGTCGACCGCGTCCAATGGGACGTCGACACCCTCATCGTCGAAGGGCACGCCCACTTCGACCGGTTCGACGTGTCGGCGGCGACCGATTCCCGCATCCGGGTCTGGATGCGGGACGTGAAGACCGGCAGGGAGATCCGGCTGCCGGTGGAGCGGACCCGCTGCCCGGAGGTCACGGCGGGGTCCGGTCAGGCGAGCGTCTCCTACGACTGGTCCGGGTTCATCGTGCGGGTGGAGCCCGAGTACCTCCTCGACGGCGACGAGTGGCGGACGGCCACCTACGAGTTGTTCGCCGAAGTCTCGACCGCGGGACGCAGGGCGGTGCAGCGGCTCACCGCGACGCCCCCGGCCGTGCGGTGGACGGCGGCACGGCAGGTGGACGAGCACGTGGCCGTCCAGCCGGCGGCCGGCGACGACGACGTGTTCGTCGTCCACGTCAAGCGCGCCAAGGCCGTCCTCACCCGGATCCGCCGCGACGGGGACATGCTCGAACTGACCGGCTGGACGCGCCGCGCCCTCGGCGCCGGGGTCGCCATGGTCGCGGCCCGCCGGCACGGGGGAGAAGAGGTCCGCGGCGAGGTGACGCTGCGCCAGTCGGCCGTCCTGCGCATGGCGGAGGGCACCGGGTTCGACTTCACGGCGAAGCTCCCGCTGGAGTTCCTGGCCTCCGTCCGGAGCGGGCCCGCCCCGCACCAGCCGCACCTGCGGGACGCCATCGACTGGGACATCCGGCTCACCGGCGAGGGCGGCCCGCTGCGGCTCACCGTCGCGAGCAACGTCAAGCCCGCCCGGTTCGCACTGCCGGGGGAGCACGGCCGCGAACTGGCGCTCACCCGGACGGCGTTCGGCAACCTGCGCGCCGTCGAACGCACCGCCCGGCCGGTCGTCCGCGCCGCCGAATGGGACGCCGCCGGTCACCTCACCCTGACCGGCGACCAGGCCGCCCCCGGCAAGCGCGCCCCCCGGCCCGACCACTTCGTCCTGCGGCGGCGCCGGTCGGGCGACGAGCACCGCATCCCCGTCACCTGGGAGCAGGACCACTTCACCACCGCCTTCACGCCCGCGACCATGGCCGTGTTCGGCACCGACCTGCCGTTGACGAGCGGAACCTGGGACGTGCTGGCGAGCGCGGGTTCCGGCGAGGTGGCGGTCGTCGTCGAACGCGAGGCGATCCCGCGGCTGCCCGGCCGGCGGCGCGTCGGCACGCACGAGTTCGAGGTCGGCGTCCACCAGATCGACGCGTTGGCACTGCACAGCCGTCCCGCACTGGGCGACGACGAGCGAGGCGGCCACGCGCAGGTTCTGCTCCACCAGCGCGACTACCCCGTCTATCTGCGGAGCCCGCTGGCGGACATCGTCGTCTTCGACAGCTGCAACGGAACCCAGTACAGCTGCAACCCCAGGGCCATCTACGAGGAACTCGCCCGCCGCGACACCGACCTGGAATGCGTGTGGGTCACCCAGGACGGCCAGTTCCCGATCGACAGCACGACCGACGTGAACACCAGGACCGTCCTGGCCGGAAGCCGCGAGCACTACCGCGTCCTCGCGCGCGCACGGCACATCGTCACCAACCACGGGCTTCCGCCCTCGTACTTCAAGCGCGACGGCCAGACCTACGTCCAGACCTGGCACGGAACCCCGCTGAAGCGTCTCGCCCGCGACCTCAGGGACATGCCCTACCAGCGCACCGAACGCCACGACTGGATGGAATGGGAAGTGCCCCGCTGGGATCTGCTGCTGTCCCCGAGCCCCTACGCCACCCAAATCATGCGCCGGGCGTTCCACTACGACGGAGACGTCCTGGAAACCGGATATCCGCGCAACGACATCCTCAGCAGCCCTGAATGGGAGAGCGTCGGGACGCGCATACGCAAGCGCCTGGGCATCCCCGACGGCAAGAAGGTCGTCCTGTACGCGCCGACATGGCGGGACGACCGGCGGCACGGCCCCGGCAGGCAGGGCTTCTCGCTCGAACTGGACGTGGAAACCCTGCGGGCCGCCCTCGGCGAAGACCACGTCCTCCTCCTACGGACGCACCACCTCGTCACCGACAGGTCCCTTCCGGTAGCGACCGGTGCCGACGGCTTCGTCATGGACGTCTCCCGCTACCCCGACATCGCCGACCTGTACATGGCGGCGGACGTCCTGGTCACCGACTACTCGTCCGCCATGTTCGACTACGCCGTCCTGGGCCGCCCGATGGTCTTCTTCACCTACGACCTGGAGCGCTACCGCGACCACGTGCGCGGCCTCTACATCGACCTGGAGGCGGAGGCGCCCGGCCCGGTCGTGACGACGTCGGCGGACGTCGCCAGGGCCGTCAAGGCGGCCCCCGACAGCGAGCAGTGGTACGCCGACGCCTACGACCGCTTCTTCGTGAAGTACTGCCCCCACGACGACGGCCAGGCCGCCGCCCGAGCCGTAGACCGCATCTTCAACCGTTGACCTGCGGCGTGTTGTTGTTTTCAGGTGCGTCATAACAACAACACGCCGCAGATCAACGGGGGGTCGGCCGGGGTGGTGGGGGTTAGCCGGGGTGGCGGGCTCTTGCCCATAGCCATATGCCGGGGCAGGCCGAGAGTGGCAGGCGGCGTTCTAGGGCCGCTGTCAGGCTCAGGGCCTTGTTGGCCAGCTGGGGCAGGGGGGCCAGGTCCTCGCGGCGGGCGGTGCGGTGCCGGAACGGGCGCAGCAGCGGCCGGACCAGCACGCCCCGGCTCCACACCGCCTCCAGCACCAGACCGGCGCCCTCGACCAGCTCGGTGAGCGTGCGGCGGGTGTAGCGGCGGACGCGGCCGAGCGCCACGTCGTGCGCCGACCACAGCGCCATGTCGCACGGCACCGACAGCAGCGCGATCCCGCCCGGCCGCAGCACCCGCGCGATCTCCGCCGCCGCCCGCGCGTCGTCCTCGATGTGCTCCAGGACGTCCAGCGCCAGCGCCAGGTCGTACTCGCACGGCGGAAGCGGCAGGTAGCGGGCATCGCCGTCGTACGCCTCGACGCCCTGCGCGCGCGCCAGCGCCACGGCATCCGGGCTCAGGTCGATGCCGGTCGCGCGCCAGCCGTGCTCGGCCAGGACCCGGCAGCTCCCGCCGGACGCGGCGCCGATGTCGACGGCCGTCCCCGGCACACTGAACCGCAGCAGCTCCGCGGACAGGATCTGCCGCCGTTCGCGGTACCACCAGTTGTCGTTCTCGATCCGGGCGATCCGCTGAAGCTCGATGGTGTCCACGGGACAAGCCGACGGCATCGGCGGCGGCCCGTTCCACCGTCGCCGCCGTTTGCGGGGCGATCGTTGACCCCGGTTTGACCCCGTTCGGGGGTCAGCGCCGGCGGCGCCGCCGACGGACGAGGAACCGGACGGCCAGCAGCAGCGCGACCAGCCCGCCGAGCGCCGGGACGGCGCGCTTGGCGACCGACGGCCCCGCGACCTCCAGCAGGTCGATCGCGTCGTCCTCGTCCGCGACGTGCAGCCGCCGTGCGGGACGTTCAAGTGCGGCACGCTCGGCTGCGGGACGTTCGGTTGCGGGGCGCTCGGGTGCGGCGGCGGGGACGGCCGCCTCGGCCCTGGCGGCGGCCTCCTCGGTCGCCTTCACGGGGCCGGGCTTGTCGGTGTCCTCCGCGGGCTTCACGGGCTCGGCGGGCGCCGCGGCGGGTTCGGCGGCCGGTGCGGTGGCGGGGGCCGCGGCGGCCTCGCCGGACGACTCCAGTTCGGTCGCCAGCGCCTTCGCGAACCGCGAAATGATCTTCGAGCCGACCTCGGACAGGATGTTGCGGCCGAACTGCGCCGGCCGTCCCGTCACGTTCAGCTTGGTGTGCACGCTCACCCGCGTCGTGGCGCCCTCCGCGCGCAGCCGCGCCTGGACGGTCGCGGACGCCGTGCCGGACCCGCGGGCCTCTTTCGCGGCCGCCTCCAGCGTCACCGCCCGGGCCGACTCGTCCGCCGAGACGATCCGCGCGGTGCCGCGGTAGGTGATGGTCATGGCGCCGACCTTCACCTTCATCCGCCCCGAGTACTCCTCGCCCTCGACGGAGTCGAGGGTCGCGCCCGGCATGCAGGCCGCGACCCGCTCCACGTCGAGCAGCACCGACCAGGCCTGATCCACCGGTACGGGGACGGTGAAATCGTGGTCGAGCTCCATGATCAAAAGTCCTTATCGTCCGGAGACCTTGTCCGCGACCTTACGGCGGCGGTCCGTCCCGTCGCCAGTGGGGGCCCGGTACCCGGGCAAATGGCGATCATGCGGCCGGAACCCGGCGGGCACCGGGAACCGGCCGCATGAACCTGTCACGCACCCATCCTGAGAGCGGTCAGCCCGCGGCGGCGGACAGTGCCCGCGCGGTGAGCACGGTCGCCAGATGCGTCCGGTACTCCGACGACCCGTCCAGGTCGGTGGGCGGTTCGGTGCCCGCCGCGGCCTGCGCGGCGGCGGTCCGGAACGCGTCCTCCGACGCGGACCCGCCCCTGACGGCGGTCTCCACCGCGCTGGCCCGCACCGGGGTCGGCCCCATGTTGGTCAGCGCGATTCTCGCCTCCTCGATGCCGTCGCCGCTGCGGTGGACGGCGCACGCGACACCGACGATCGCCCACGCCTGCGCCGTCCGGTGGAACTTCTCGTAGTGCACGCCCCAGCCCGCGCCCAGCTTCGGCACGCGCACGCCCACGAGGAGCTCGTCCGGTTCCATCGCCGACGTCATCCAGTCGACGAAGAACTCCGACGCGGGGATCTCCCGCTCGCCGCGCACCGACCGGACGAGGAGCACCGCGTCCAGCGCCAGCGCCACGGCCGGCAGGTCGCTCGCCGGGTCCGCGTGCGCGAGGGACCCGCCGAACGTGCCGCGGTGCCGGACGGCCGGGTCGGCGACCGTCTCCGTCGTCGTCGCGATCAGCGGCACGTGCTCGCGCACCAGCGGATCGCGGATCACCTGGTGGTGCGTCGCCATCGCGCCGATGACGATCGAGTCGCCCTCGTCGCGGATCTCCCGGAGCCCGTCCAGGCGGTCCAGGTCGATCAGCGCGTCCGGGATGGCGAGCCGCATCCGCAGCAGCGGCATGAGGCTCTGCCCGCCGGCCAGCACCTTCGCGTCCTCGCCCGCGTCGGACAGCGCCCGCACGGCGTCGTCCAGCGAGGCGGGCCGCACGTAGTCGAACGTCGCGGGGATCACTGGTCACCTCCGGCCGAACCGAGCCCGCCGGCCGCGCCCGGTTGGGCGGCGCCCGGTTTCGTTTCTCCGCGCAATGCGCGCCATACGCGCTCCGGTGTGCAGGGCATCTGCACGTCGTGGACGCCGTGCGGGCGCAGCGCGTCCACGATCGAGTTCACGACCGCCGGGGTGGACGCGATCGTGCCCGCCTCCCCGACGCCCTTCACACCCAGGGGGTTGGTCGTCGCGGGCGTCTCGGTGCGGTCGACCGTGAACGTCGGCAGGTCCGCCGCCGACGGGATCAGGTAGTCGGCCATGGTCGTCGTCGTGAGGTTGCCCTCCGCGTCGTACACGGCCTCCTCGTACAGCGCCTGCGCGATGCCCTGCGCGAGGCCGCCGTGGACCTGCCCCTCCACGATGAGCGGGTTCACGACCTTGCCGACGTCGTCCACCGCCACGTACTTGCGGATCTTCACCATGCCCGTCTCGGTGTCGACCTCCATCGCGCACAGGTGCGTGCCGTGCGGGAAGGAGAAGTTCTCCGGGTCGAACGTGGCGTCGGAGTCCAGCGAGGGCTCGATGCCGTCCGGCAGGTCGTGCGCGGCGAACGCGGCCAGCGCGACCTCCTGCAGCGTCTTGCCCTCCTGCTGGACGCCGCGGACGCTGAACCGCCCGGCGGTGAACTCCAGGTCCTGCTCGGACGCCTCCAGCATGTGCGCGGCGACCTTGCGGGCCTTGTCGACGACCTTCTCGCAGGCGGAGAACAACGCGACCCCGCCCACGGCCAGCGAACGGGAACCGTAGGTGTCCATTCCCTTGTGCGAGATGGCCGTGTCGCCGTGCAGGACCTTCACGTCCTCGAACGGGACACCGAGCCTGTCCGCGGTGATCTGCGCCCAGGCCGTCTCATGGCCCTGCCCGTGCGCGGACGACCCCGTCACCACCTCGACCTTGCCGGACGGCAGGACGCGCACCGCCGCGTGCTCCCAGCCGCCCGCGCCGTACGACAGCGAGCCCAGTACACGGGACGGTGCGAGCCCGCACATCTCCGTGAACGTCGACACCCCGATGCCGAGCTGCACGGGATCCTGCCGGTCGCGCCGGTCGGCCTGCTCCGCCCGCAGCTTGTCGTACTCGAACAGCTCCAGGGCCTTGTCCGTCGCGGCCTCGTAGTTACCGGAGTCGTAGGTGAGGCCCGCGATCGTCTCGTACGGGAACTCCTCGTGCTTGATCCAGTTGCGGCGACGCACCTCGATGGGGTCGATGCCCAGTTCGGCGGCCAGCTCGTCCATCAGCCGCTCGATCGCGTACGTGGCCTCGGGACGGCCCGCGCCCCGGTACGCGTCCGTGGGCACCTTCGTCGTGAACACGCCCGTGCAGGTGAACGACAGCGCGTCCATCTTGTAGATGCCGTTGAACATGAACGCGCCCAGCAACGGGATGCCGGGCGTGACCAGCATGAGGTACGCGCCCATGTCGGCCAGCAGATCCACCTTCAGGCCGCGGATCCGTCCGTCCCGCTCGGCCGCGAGCGTGAGCCGCTGGATCTGGTCGCGCCCGTGGTGGACGGTCATGTTGCCTTCGCTGCGCGTCTCCGTCCACTTCACCGGACGGCCGAGCCTGCGGGCCAGCAGCAGCGCGAGGACCTCCTCGCCGTACACCTGGAGCTTGGAGCCGAAGCCGCCGCCGACGTCCGGTGCGACGACCCTGATCCGGTGCTCGGGGATGCCCGTGACCGTGGCCAGCATCAGCCGCAGGATGTGCGGGATCTGCGTGGCCGAGTACAGCGTGAACTCGTCCCCCTCCGGGACGCACAGCACCGACCGCGGCTCCATCGCCGTCGGGATGAGCCGCTGCTGGACGTAGCGCCGCTCGATGACGACCGGCGCGTCCCTCATCGCGGCGTCCAGATCCCCGTTCTCGAACACCCACGTGTAGGACTTGTTCGTCCCCAAGTCGTCGTGGACGAGATCGGCACCCTCGGCCAGTGCCGCCTCCATGTCCACCACCGCGGACAGCGGCTCGTAGTCGACATCGATCTCTTCCAGGGCGTCGACGGCCGCGGTCTTGTCGCGGGCCACGACACAGGCGACGGGCTCCCCGACGTAGCGCACCTCGTTCACCGCCATGGACGGATGCTCGGGGTGCTTCATGTCCTCGGTCACGACCCACGCGCACGGCAGCGAGCCCTGCTCCTCGGCGAGGTCCTGGCCGCTGAACACGGCGACCACGTTCGGGCTCTGCTTCGCGCGCGAGGTGTCGATGCCCGTGATCCGGGCGTGCGCGAAGGGACTGCGCAGGAACGCCACGTGCAGCGTTCCCGCCGGGCTCATGTTGTCGGTCCACTTGGTACGGCCCGTGATGAGCCGGGCGTCCTCGGACCGCCGGCGCGGGCTGCCGACCTCCTGCACGGTCACGGCGTCACCTCCTGCCCGGCGGGTTCGCGCATATCGCTCGCCGCCCGCCGCACCGCCTTCACGATGTTCTGGTAGCCGGTGCACCGGCACAGGTTGCCCTCGAGCCCCTCCCGGACCTCCTGCTCGGACGGGTCGGGGTTCTCCCGCAGCAGATCCAGCGACGCCATGATCATGCCGGGCGTGCAGTAGCCGCACTGGAGCGCGTGCTCCTCGTGGAAGGCCGTCTGCATCGGGTGCGGGGTCCCGTCGACGCCGAGCCCCTCGACGGTCGTCACGTCGCGGCCGTCCGCCTGGACGGCGAGCACGGAGCAGCTCTTCACGCTCATCCCGTCCATCAGGACGGTGCAGGCGCCGCAGTTGCTGGTGTCGCACCCGACCGGGGTCCCGACCTTCCCCAGCCGTTCGCGCAGATAGTGGACGAGAAGGAGGCGCGGTTCGACGTCGTCCTCGTACGTCGCGCCGTCGACCTCGACACGGATTCGTGGCATGCGTTTCTCCCAGGGACGTCTCGGGGTGGACTCGGAAGAGAACATCCCCAGGGCGGAGCACGCTGGTCAGGCCACGTCATCGGGGCCACCTCCGTGGAAGGCGACCCTACGAACCTAATCCGCGGTTGAATCCCGTACTAGCCCCTGGCATCGCTTATTTACCGAGGTCTGGGGCAATGCTGGCTAGTGCACGCGAAGGAGAACCGACCAGGTTATCGGACCGACGATGCCGTCGTCATCCACCTTGCCCCACCGCTGGACCGCCTTCACGGCCTTCTCGGTGACGTCGTCGAACGTGCCGGTCATCCGCACCTCGGGATGGCTCCGCGCCTGCAGCAGCCCCTGCACGCTCTGCACGTGCTCGCCCGTGTCGCCCTTGCCCAGCTCCGGGAGCTTCTTCACCATGTCCTCCGTCCAGTTGCCCCCGCCGTACGCGGGCCGTCCGTAACCGGCGATCACGCCGGAGCCGCGGACGCGGCGCTTCACCGCGTCATCGGTGTTGGCCTCGATGGTCTGCAGCCGCCCGCCGCCGAGCACGGCCTCGACCACGCCGACGTGGTCGATCGCACCGATGCTGTTGCTGGAGCCCCAGTCGAAGAACACGATGTCGCCGCGCTTCGCCTGGTTGACGCTCGCGGTCGTCCCGCTGTGCCAGCGCCCGGCCTTCTGGAAGTCCTGCGCGTGCCACACGGTGTAGGCGCGGTCTCCACCCGGCAGGACGGCGGAGGCGTTCCCGCTGTGCCGCGCCCAGTAGGTGATGGCCATGTCGCACCAGGAGGCGCGCAGGAACTCGTTCCCGTGCCGGGACGCGTACTCCTTGGTGATGGTGTTCGGCCGGCCCGACATTCCGAGTGATTTGCGGGCCGCGCCGATCATTCCGGTCGCGCCCGTCGCCGCCGCTGCGCTGATCTTCGCGCCGGCCGCCGTGTCGATCCGCGCGGCGGCCCTGAAGACGCCGTCGTCGTCGGCGCCGCCGTACAGATCGCGAAGGACCTGCTCCTCGTCGTTCTCGGTGGCGTGGTGGACGCCGTAATGGACGTCCACCTCGTCCATATGTGCCATTTCTTCGGCATTTGTTGGATTTTGGGGGGTCACGTGCTCCTCCAGGAGCGTCGACTCGACCGCGCCCGTTCCGGGGCGGCTCCCGTCCGACCGTATAGGGGTAACCCTCTTCTTCTCCTGTTTCCGCAATGAAACACACGTAACCGTCCAATAGAGGTCTCTATCAGGTAAGACGTCGGATGGTCACCGGGCGGTGACAGAAATTTCGGGGGAAGAGGGCGGTATGTTCCTCTTCTTCTCGTCCCGGCTCGGCTGTCTCGGGTCGCTGATCGTGACGCTCGTCCTGAGCGGCATCGTCTACCTGATCATCAGCCGCTGACCCGCCGGTGCGCGGCGCGGCCGTGATCGGTTTGACAACGTGGTCGGTTTGACAAGGGGCGGCGGTGCGTGTCTTCTTGTGTCCGTGACCGAGCGCGTGTCGACCGACAGCCCCGTGGCCCTGCGCCGCGCGGCCAGCGCGCTGTGTCCTTCGTGTTGTCGCTGAACCCAGTTCTCACCGGCCGACACCAGTACACGAAGGACCTTTCCCGTGGACCTTTCCGTGGTTCCCGATCTCACCATGCACGGCCAGGACGACCCGCACGGCCGTGCGCTCAGCGTCCGTCCCCCGACCATGGGGCAGCTCGCCGCCCGCGTCCGTGAGCTGGCGGCCCGTCCCGACGCGTGGTGGCGGCTCGTCCGGTTCGACGCCGGCGAGCCCCGGCACGTCCCGCTGGACGACGGCACCTGGCTGACCACCTGGCCGCCCGGCCACGGCGGGACGGTCCGCGGCGGCGTCAGCACCCTCGTCGCGGGCGAGCTGGCCGTCGTCACGATCACCGAGCGCGGCGTCACCGAGCGGCCGCTGCGCGCCAACCGCATCCGCGTACACGGCGCGCCACAGGCCCTCACCAACCCCGGCCCGGCCTTCGCCGTAACCCTCCACGCGGAGTAACCCTCAACGCACAGCGACATCCACGCACAGCGACATCCACGCACAGCGACATCCGCGCGCGGTGACCGTCCACGCGCAGTAACCTCCACGCGCGGGTGTTAGCGCGGGTCGTCGGTGAGGTAGCGGGAGGCGGCCTCGCGGCCGATCAGCGGGAGCAGCGCGAAGTAGGTCAGGGACGGCAGCAGCGACGGCAGCTCGTCGGCCTCGCCCGTCTCCATCTGGACGTGGATCGCGCTGTAGATGCCGCCGACGATCGCGTCCACCACGGCGACCGGGACGGGCGGCAGGGACGCGCCGGTGAGGAAGTCGCGGAACCGGGCGAGGTTGTCGAGGCGCGCCTGCCGGACCCGCGGCCCCGCGGCGTTCACCTCCACCAGCGACACCCGCGCGAAGCGGGGCTCGCGGGCCAGCGTGGCGAGCAGCGTGCGCAGCGCGGCGTGGACGCCGTCCGGCTGGTCGGCCGCGGACTCGTACGCCTGCGTCATGCGCGCGAGCAGGATGTCCATGCCGCGCTGGTAGGCGGCGAGGAAGCAGCCGTCGAGGTCGGTGAAGTGCGCGTAGAACGTCTTCTTCGTGACGCCGGCGCCCTCGGTGACCCGGCTGATCGTGGTGTGCGCGTAGCCGCGCTCGGAGGCGACCTGGACGAACGCGTCGATCAGCCGCTCACGCTGGATGCCCGCGACGGTCTCGGGGGAGAGTCCGTGCCGTCCCGGTTTGATGGCCCGCCCCGGGTCCAGCGCCGATCGGGACCCGGGCAGCACGTCCGTGCAACCCGCCTCCGGTGTCCCGGTCTGCCCTGACATCCGACTCCATTCCGTCACCTGCCGTCGGGATCACACTACTTCCCGTTCCGGGGGTGCGGGGAGACCGGACGGGCGGGTCAGCGCAGGTCGCGGCGGCGGCCGCGGGTCAGCACCCGGACGGTCCCGACGGCGCCGAGCCCGATCAGCACCACCGGGGCGAGCACCGTCGCGGACACGATCTGCTTCTCCGTCAGCCCCTCCGCCAGGAACAGCGCCGCGAGGACGAGGAAGAACAGCCCGGTCACCGGGCCCGCCGGGTCGAACCGGAATCGCTTGGCCATCGTCCCTCCAGGTTCGTTCGCCGCGGATCCGCTAGGCACGGTGCACGTCCACGTCACCGATCTTGCCGCGGATGCGCAGCTCGATCACCGGCGGGTTCGCGCCGGTCGCCTCCGGTTCCAGGACGCGGGTGACCTTGGCGTTCGGGCCGCTGGTCGTCCGGTGCTGGATGTTCAGGTCGCCGAGCGTGATCCGGGCGTCCACCATGACGCGGGCGGCGGGCGGCAGCGTGACCGCGAGCCCGCCGAGGCCCACCTGCACGTGGATCGTGACGTGCTGGCCGGGCGCCATCGGGAGGGCGGTCAGGTCGAGGTCGCCCTGGCCGACGCCGACCTTGTAGGTCTGGGTCGTCTGCGAGACGTCGGTGGGATGCCAGTCGATGTCCCCGTAGTCGGTGTTACGCGGCATGTCGCCCACCACCGTCGTTGTCAGCAGTCCGAGGGTCAGCAGGGTGCCCGCCGCGGCGAGGCCGCGGGTGCGGAACCAGCCGCCGACGACGAGGCCGAGCCCGATGACCGCGAGCGCGGGCGCCATCACGATCAGCCAGGAGTCGGGGGCCGGGTAGCCCTTGGCGACGGGGATCATCGCCGCGCCCGCGGCCATGGCGGCCAGCAGCGTGATCGTCGCCGCCGGCGAGCGGCCGCCGTCCTCGCCGCACCGTGCCTTCTTGGACGCCGCCGAGGCGCCGTCCGTGCGCGTGCCGCCCGTGTAGGCGCCGTCCGTGCGCGCGTCGGCGCGGGTGGCGGAGTACTCGGCCAGGTCGACCATGCCCGCGGGCAGCCCGCCGCCGGCCGGCGTCGGCCGGGACAGGTCCTTGTAGAGGGACACGCCGCCGACGATGACGTCCTCCGACCGCGTCCACGCGGCGGACGGCTCCGGCGGATGCCCGGCGAGCCGCTCGGGGACCGACCGGGCCGCCGCCGTGAGGTTCGCCCCGCGCGAGTGCGCGACCACCAGCACCAGCCCGAACACCACCAGGGCGGCCATCGTGTCGGTGTAGGCGCCGCCGAGCAGGGTGAACGCGACGCTGACGCACAGCAGCGCGCCGAGGATCGACAGGACGGCCTGCGCGTCGAACCACCGCTTGAACAGCTGCTCCGCGAGCGACGACTCGCCGGGGCTCGCGGGCATCAGCAGCGCCGCCGCGACGTAGAGGAAGATCCCCTGCCCGTGCGCCAGCACGAGGATCGCGAAGCCGACGCGGAAGACGACGGGGTCGATGCCGGTGTAGCGGCCGAGCCCGGTGCACACGCCGGCGAGCAGCCGCCGATCAGCGTCACGCGCCAGCCGCCGGTAACCCCGCTCCGCCCGCTCACCCGCCCCCTGCTGGGCTGTGTCCTGGTCGCCCGTGGTCTGCTGGGTCGTGCCCTGCTCGCCCGTAGCCTGCTCGCCCGTAGCCTGCTCGCCCGTAGCCTGCTGGCCCGGCCCATGGTCGCCCGTGGTCTGCTCGTCCGGCCCCCGCTCGTCCGGCCTCTGCTCGTCCGGCCTCTGCTCGTCCGGCCTCTGCTCGTCCGGCCTCTGCTCGTCCGGCCTCTGCTCGTCCGGCCTCTGCTCGTCCGGCCCCCGCTCGTCCGGTTTCTGCGCGCCGTTGTTCTGCTCGCCGTCCATGCCTGCCATCGTGGCCCCTCGCCCGCGGCGGGCGGTATCGGGGACGTCCCTGACCCGACCCTGAGCCGGATCCGGGGGCGGTCCCTGATGCGGTCCCCGCGCGGACGCGAGACGATCGTTGACGTGGGAGTACCGAGGGGAGGGCGGCGGTGAGCCAGGAGGCGCCGGGCGGGACGGCGGCGGAACGGCCGGAGGCCGCGCCGCTGCGGCCGCCGGCGCTGGAGCGCGTCGCCGAGGGCCGGCTCGTCGCCGGGGTGTGCCGCGGCCTGGCCGAGCATCTGGGCGTGGACGTGCTGCTCGTCCGGGCCGCGTTCGTGCTGCTGACGGTGGCGAGCGGGCTCGGTGTCGCCGCGTACGCCGCGTTCTGGATCCTGGTGCCGGCGCCCGAGGGCGGCGCGCCGGACGAGCAGGCCACGCCGGCGGACAAGGCTTCGACGACCGCGCGCCGCCGCGGCCGGGACTGGGGTCAGCTGCTCGCCTACGCGGCGGTCACGCTGGGCCTCGCGGTCCTGCCGTGGGGCGCGGCCGGGGTCGTCCAGTGGGCGCTGTGGCCGTTCGTCGTCGGCGGTGTCGGCGCCGCGATCCTGTGGCAGCAGGCCGACCGCGACCAGCGGCAGCGGTGGACGCTGCCGCTCCGGCAGCGGTGGCTGCGCAGCCTGCTGGGGCTGCTGCTGGTGGTCGGCGGCATCGGCGGCGTCGTCGTGCAGAACGTGGAGGCCGCCCAGGCGCGGTCCGTGATCGTCGCCATGCTGATCATCCTGACCGGGGTCGCGGTGATCGTGACGCCGTGGGTGGTGCGGCTCTGGCAGGACCTGGACACCGAGCGGCACGAGCGCATCCGCTCCCAGGAGCGCGCCGAGCTGGCCGCGCACATCCACGACTCGGTGCTGCACACGCTGACGCTGATCCAGCGGAACGCGCACGACACGCGGGAGGTGCAGCGGCTCGCCCGGTCCCAGGAGCGGACGCTGCGGACGTGGCTGTACCAACCGCGCGCCGACCCCGACCAGACGTTCGCCGCCGCGATCCGGGAGATCGCCGGGGAGGTCGAGGACGACCACGGCGTGCCGATCGAGATCGTCTGCGTGGGCGACACGGCGCTGGACGAGCGGCTCGGCGCGGCGCTGCAGGCGGCGCGGGAGGCGATGGTGAACGCCGCGAAGTACTCCGAGGCGCCGTCGGTGTCGGTGTACGCGGAGGTGGAGAGCGACGAGATCGCGGTGTTCATCCGCGACCGGGGCAAGGGATTCGACCTGGACGAGGTGCCGGGGGACCGGATGGGCGTCCGGGGGTCCATCATCGGACGTATGGAGCGCAACGGCGGCAAGGCGACCGTCCGCACCGCGCCGGGCGAGGGCACCGAGGTGCGGCTGGAGATAAAGAAGTCATGAGCGAGGCGTTGAAGAGGGTCGTGCTGGTCGACGACCACCAGATGTTCCGGACCGGCGTCAAGGCGGAGCTGGGCGGCGGCGTCGAGATCGTCGGCGAGGCCGGCGACGTCGACGAGGCGGTGGCGGTGATCCGCGCGGCGCGGCCGGACGTGGTGCTGCTGGACGTCCACCTGCCCGGCGGCGGGGGCATCGAGGTGCTGCGGCGGCTGCACGGCGCCGTCCAGTCCAAGTTCCTCGCCCTGTCGGTGTCGGACGCGGCGGAGGACGTCATCGGCGTCGTGCGCGGCGGCGCCCGCGGCTACGTCACCAAGACGATCTCGGGCCCGGAGCTGACCGACGCGATCGGCCGGGTCGCGGACGGCGACGCGGTCTTCTCGCCCCGCCTCGCCGGTTTCGTGCTGGACGCGTTCGCCGCCACGGACGTCCCGGCGGTCGATCCCGAGCTGGACCAGATCACCCAGCGGGAGCGGGAGGTCCTGCGGCTGATCGCGCGCGGCTACGCCTACAAGGAGATCGCGAAGGAGCTGTTCATCTCGGTGAAGACGGTGGAGACGCACGTGAGCAGCGTGCTGCGCAAGCTCCAGCTGTCGAACCGGCACGAGCTGTCGCGCTGGGCGGCGGCCCGCCGGCTCGTCTAGAACCGCGTTCCATGACCGGTACAGTCGCTGGTCATGGCATATCCTCCCCCCGGATCCGGTTATCCGGGTTCCCAACCTCCCTATCCGCCCCCGCCGCCGATGCCGCCCGGTCCCGGCTACGGGCCCGCGTACGGCAACGACCGGACGAACGGCCTGGCGGTCGCGGCGTTCATCACCGGGCTGCTCGGCTGCTTCGGCGTCCTCGGGATCATCCTCGGGGCGATCTCGCTCGGCCAGATCGGCCGGAACGGCGGGCGGGGCCGCGGTTTCGCGGTCGCCGGGATCGTCCTGTCCTGCCTGTGGATCCTCACGAGCGTGACGATCGGCGTCATCATCGCGGCGAGCGACTCCGGCGGCAGTTCCGGCGGTGTCGGGGCGGTGCCCCGCGCGACCCAGACGAAGCCCAAGGAGGTGGACGCGCAGAAGATGAAGCTCGGCGACTGCATCAACGACAACACGACGGCGTCCAACCCGTCCGCCACCGAGCCGGTCGAGGTCGACAGCGTCAAGGTCGTGCCGTGCACGGGGTTGCACGACGGCGAGGTGACGGCCGTCTTCAAGCTGTCGGGATACTCGCTGCCGCCGGACGCGCAACTGCGGGAACTGGCCTCCAACGGCTGCAAGATCCGCACCCGGGCGAAGATCAACCGCGACCCGGCCGCGAGCAGCCTCGCGAACTCCTACTACTACCCGACGGCCGAGTCGTGGCGGTCCGGTGACCGCACCGTCACCTGCGTCGCCGTCTCCGCGACCGAGGGCAGGAAGCTGACCCGGCCGCTGAGCCCCTGACACTCCCGGCGTCCGCCGGGCGGCCGGCCCGCCGCCCGGGCGCGGACGCGGAGACCCCGCTCAGCGCGAGTCGCGCATGGTGCTCACCACCATTTCGGCGACGTGCTCGACCGTCGCCACACCGGCCCCCATCGTCGGGCTGTCGCCGCTGCACACCGCGATGAGGAAGTCATGGTCGCGTCCGGTGACGCGGCCGATGCTGTTCACCGCCCAGCCGTTCCCCTGATGGTGGACGGGCGTCCAGCCGTTCTTCAGCGCCACCTTCTCGCCCGGACGGGCCGCCGCGCTCACCCCCCACGCCTGCTCGTGCAGGACGGAACCCATCAGGCTCAGGATGTACGCCCGGCCCGACGCGCTGATGGGGCTCTTCGCCGACACCAGGTTCGTCAGCAGGCGCACCTGATCGGCCGGTGTCGTCAGGGACGAACCCCACGAACCCGAGAACGGCGTCGTGCTCTTCAGGGCGAAGCTCTTGTTGGCCTTCTTCACGCCGCTGCTGCCGCCTGCCGCGGAGTACAGGGCGTCCGCCGCGTTGTTGTCGCTTTCCCGGATCATCCGTCCGGCCAGGTCGCGCTGTCCCCGAGTCAGGGCGCCATGGTCGCGCTGGCGCTGCAGGACGAGGCTGGACAGGATGTCGACCTTCATGATGCTGGCGGTGACGAACCGGCCCTTCTCGTTCTCCCCGAAGGTCAGCCCTGTGCGCAGGTCCGTCGCCATCACCCCGGCCTTGCCCGGACGTGTGCCGATGTAGGCGCGGACGGCCTGCGTCAGCGCCGGCCGGTCGAACGGCCGGGTCACGTCCTTCGCAACGGCCGCTCCCCGCCCGGCCGTGATGGCTTCGGTGGCGCCGGCGGTGACACCGCTCTTGCGCGCCGGCGCGTCGGAGACGACCCAGTGGGTGGTGAGCCCCGCCGCGGTGGCGCCCGCGGCCAAGGCGAGCACGAAGATATGACGCCGCATCGATCCCCCCGAATTCGTGCGGACAGTGGTGATCGGGACATGCCTCGTCCCCGGGACGGCGTCCTTCTCCGGGCGCCGCCCCCTAGCGCGCGGGCTCCTAGAGGACGCCCGGAAGGCGGGCCGGGCAGCCCGGTTCGCAGCGCTCGGAGTGCCAGGCGACCCGGCGCGCGTAGGTTCCGAAGCGGCGGCGCAGCGCCCTCCGCGTGAACGGGCCGGTGCCGGGGAACGCGTCGATCTCCCCGCGCCAGCGGATCAGCGTGCCGCCGCCGGAGTGCGGCTCCAGCGTGACGTCCGCCAGGACGCGGCGCCGCGGCGGCCCGGCCATCGCCACGTACCCGTAGTGCCGTGGCGGGTCCCAGGCCACGACCTCCTCGCGCCAGGGCGGGACGGACCGGACGGCCCCGATCCCGTTCGGGTGCTCGGTCCCGTCGGCCTCCCGCCGCGCGCGGATCCAGAAGCCGCCCCACTCGCCCCACGCCTCGGCGACGCACAGATGCTTGAAGATCACGTCCGGCTCGGCGCAGGAGGTGGCGGTCGCTTCGATCTCTTCCGGCATGACAACCCCCCGTGTTCTGTCACATGGGGTGCATGCCCGATCTACGGCTAATTACGGCTTGTTAGGAACCGTATTTGGATAGTAACCGGAAAGCTCCGGGAGATCACGGACGAGCCGACCACGAACCGGGCGGTGCCGCCCACGAACCGGGCGGTGTCGACGGCCACGGGCCGGCCGTACGGCTCAGGCGGTGTCGACGACCTGGAAGGACTCGGCGAGGCGCCCCTCGGGGAGGCCGGCCGCCGCGGCGTTGGCGCCGAGCCAGCCGCGCAGCATCTCCGGCAGCCCGTCGCCCATGTGCCCGGTCTGGCTCGCGTGCGCGCGCAGCGCGTTCACCTTCCGGTCGAACTGGTCGGTGATGTCGACGTAGTGGTTCACGACGGGCCCGCCGGTGATCCACACCTCCCGCGCCGTCCACGCGTCCAGGCCCTCGTCGGCGAGCAGCTCCGGGAACGCGTACGGGTTGCGGGCGTCGGGGTAGACGGCGTCGAGCGCGGCCGAGCCGACCGCCCGGTGGTCGGGGTGGCTCGGGTAGATCCGCTCGTAGTTGCGCTCCGGACTCGGCATCAGCACCCGGTCCGGCCGCACCTGCCGGATCACCCGGGCGATGTCGCGGCGCAGGTCCAGCGTCGCCTCGACCCGGCCGTCGGAGTACCCGAGGAACCGGACGTCGCCCACGCCGACGCACTTGGCCGCCGCGCGCTGCTCCTCCCGGCGCAGCGTCGCCATCTCCTTGCGGGACACGTTGTCGTCGAAGCCGCCCGCGTCACCGTCGGTCACCATGAGGTAGACGACCTCGATGCCCCGGTCGGTCCAGCCGGCAACGGTCCCGGCCGCGCCGAAGTCGACGTCGTCGGGATGCGCCATCACAACGAGAACCCGCCGCACCCCGTCCTCCAGCCCCCGCCCGCCACCATCCAACGGACGAGCTTCGCTCGACTCCCCGTCCTCCAGCCCCCGCCCACCGCCATCCAGGGGACGAGCTTCGCTCGACTGATCATCGTCCAGAACGTTGGTCACGGTTTCAACAATAAGGTCTGGAATGGAGCTCGACAGGTCCCGCACCATGCGAAGATCAAGAAATCCCCCGCGAACATCCGATGCGCTCCCCGCGATCGCATGAGCAGGCGACCGCGCCGTGCGGTTCCCCCTGGAGGTTCATGATGCGGATCCGCCCCCCGGCCCCTGTCCTGCTCGCGGGCGCTCTCAGCTGCGCCGCCGTCCTCGCCGGCGGCTGCACCGACTCCGACGCGAAGGGCTCCGACGGGAAGGGCGAGTCGGACGCTATCGAGGTGGAGCGGTCCACCGCCGCCGCGGCGCCGCAGACCGGGACGTCCGGCCTCCCGGCCGGGACACCGAAGCAGCTGTGGCAGGCCGACATCCCGTTGCGGTCCCCTCTGGTCCGGGTGGAGAGCGTCGCCGGGCAGATCGTGGTCGTCTCCGACCGCGGGCTCGACGTCTACGACGGCGCCGGCGGCAAACCGCGCTGGCACTACCACGAGGTGAAGCGGGTGGTGACCGCCTACACCGTCACCCCCGACACGGTGGTCGTCACCACGGCGGCGGCCGGCGTGAGCAACCACCCCCTGCGGGAGAACGCCAAGCCGCGTTCCGCCGCCCTCGACGCCGCCACCGGGCGGACCCTGTGGACGAGCGAGCGGCGCCTCGCGTCCGACGACGGTCTGCTGCCCGTGTCCGAGCGGATCCGCACCCGGGCGGTGCTGCCGGCCGCGAACGCGGGAACCGCCGTGCTCGCCCGCCAGGACGGCGACAAGCCCGGACTCGCCGGCATGGACGCCCGCACCGGCAAGGAGCGGTGGACCTGGACGGCCCCCAAGGCGGACAAGAACTGCGAGCTCGAACAGCAGAACACCGACGGCAGCCTGGTGGTGGTGCGGATGACCTGCGCCGCCGGCGAGGTTTTCGCGCTCGACCCCGCCTCCGGCGCGGTGCGGTGGACGAGACCGCTCGGCCAGGGCACTCAGCAGTACGTCGTCCGGGGCGGCGTCACGCTTCTCACCGCCTACGACGTGCGGAAGCAGAACGTGTCGACGCTCATCGCGGCCGACGGCAGGCAGCTCTGGCGGCTGGCCGACGAGCGTCTCGCCGCGAAGGAGGTCGCCGTGGCCGGGGGCCACGCGGTCGTGACGGTGGCGAACAACGACGGGGGATACGGTCTGCGCGCCGAGTTCGTCGACCTGCGGACCGGCAAGGTGGACGCGCGCCCGGCGGCCCGGCTCCACACGGCGTTCGGCACGGTCGGTGAGCACGTGTACGGCGTCCGGGAGTGGCTCGGCGAGCACCGGCGCACCGCCGCCGGGCTCCCGCCGGGGCTCCTCCCCGCCGGGCTCGACGTGATCGACCCCGCGCGCGGCGCCGTGACCACGGTGCCGCTGCCGTTCGCGCTGACCAAGCCCGAGTTCGAGTTCGGGCCCGCGTCGGTCCTCATCAAGGGCGACCGCCTGTTCCGCCTCCAGAGCGTCGACGCGGGCCTGCGGATCACCGCGTACGGGCCCGGCGACACCAAGGCCCCCGCCGGGACGGGCGGCGTCCCGGCGGCGGACTGGCCGGACGCCTGCAAGCTCACCGCCAAGGCGGAGGACGTGACCGAGCGGGCCTACGATCCCGAGTCGACCCTCCGGCTCGGCACGGCCGAGATCGAGCACTGGGGGTGCCGGGTCGGCGGCCGCGGCACCCTCCGGTTCAGGATCGGCTGGGTCGCGCGGACCCCCGAGGACGCGCACGCCCTGCTCGCCGGGACGAACGGCACCGCGGTGCCGGACGTCGGCGACGAGACGTACTCCATCGACGGCCCGGCCGGCAAGACCATCCTCGTCCGGACCGGCCGGTACATCGTCGCGTACGACACCCGGTCCGCTGGGCCCGGCGGCTTCCCGCGCGAGGTGATGGACGCCGTCCACGCCGCCCTCCGCTGACCCCAGCGCTCCGCTGACCGGCCCGCCCGTTCAGAGCCCCGCCGTTCAGAACCCGGCCGGTTCAGAACTCCGCCGTTCAGAACCCTTCGGTTCAGAAGGAGGTGAGGGCCGCGAGCAGGCGGTCCTGGAAGGCCCGCACGTCGCTGCCGACGGCGACCTTGACCGGGCGGCGGACGTCCTCGGCGGGCAGCGACCGCGCGTCCCACACGGTCGTGCCGCGCGTCAGCTCGCCGCGCAGCTCCACCCGGACGGGACGGTGCGCGTACTCGCCGAGCCCCGGGTCGACCGCCAGCATGGCGGCGAGCGCGTCGTGGATGACCGCGCCCCGGCGCTTCAGTGTCGGCGTGTAGGCGACCTCGTAGAACTTCAGGACGCGGGCGGCGAACCGGGCGACCTCGCCGTCGTGGGCGCCGAGCCGGTCGAGCCAGTCGTCGTGGACGGCGGTCGGGTGCGTCGCGTCCAGCGGTACCAGCACGACCGGCCAGTCCGCCGCGAACACCAGGTCGGCGGCCTCCGGGTCGTGCCAGATGTTCGCCTCGGCGTGCGTCGTGATGTTGCCGGGGTGGTCGAACGCGCCGCCCATGACCACGACCTCGCGGATCAGCGACGGCAGCTCGCCGTCCAGCAGCAGCGCCGCGCCGAGGTTCGTCAGCGGACCGGTCGCCAGCAGCGTCAGCTCGCCGGGCCGCTCGCGGGCCAGCCGGACGATCTGCGCGGGCGCCGGCTCGGCTACGGGCCGTCCGGCCGGGTCGGGCAGGTGCGTGTCACCGAGGCCGTCCGTCCCGTGCCAGTCCAGGGCGTAGTGGACGTCCTGCGCCATCGGCCGGGCCGCGCCGACCGCGACCGGCACGCCGCCGGTGATCCCCGCCGCCTCCAGCACGCGCAGCGTGTTCAGCGCGCCGGTCAGCGGGTCGATGTTGCCGTGCACCGTGCCGACGCCGACCAGCTCCGCCTCGCCCGCTCGGACCAGGGAGGCCAGGTAGAGCAGCGTCATCGCGTCGTCGATGCCGGTGTCGCAGTCGTACAGGAATGTGGGTCTTACGCTCACGGACGGGCTCACGGATGAAACCTATACGGACCCCGCGCCCCGCCGATCATCGATTGGGTCTGGGACGCGGCGCCGGACGCGGGTAGAGCAAGAGACATGCGCAAACTCATCAATGCCCCGGCGGACGTGGTCTCCGACGCGCTGCGCGGACTGGCCGCCGCGCACCCGTCGCTCAATGTCGACCCGGAGAACGGCACTGTTGTGCGGGCGGACGCGCCGCGCACCGGGAAGGTCGCCCTGGTGTCGGGCGGAGGTTCCGGCCACGAGCCGCTGCACGCCGGGTTCGTCGGCCACGGCATGCTGGACGCCGCCTGCTGCGGCGAGGTGTTCACCTCTCCGGTGCCGGACCAGATCATCGCGGCGACGATGGCGGTGAACGGCGGCGCCGGCGTCCTCCACGTGGTGAAGAACTACACGGGCGATGTCATGAACTTCCATATGGCCGCCGAGCTCGCCGAGGACGAGGACATCGAGGTCGCCTCCGTCATCGTCGACGACGACGTGGCCGTTGAGGACAGCACGTTCACGGCGGGGCGGCGCGGAACCGGCGCCACGCTGTTCGTCGAGAAGATCGCCGGTGCGCTCGCCGAGGAGGGCGCCGCGCTGGACGCCGTCGCCACGGCCGCGCGGGAGGTGAACGAGCGCAGCCGGTCGTTCGGCGTCGCGCTGTCGTCCTGCACGGTCCCGGCCGCCGGGACGCCCACGTTCGAGCTGGACGAGGGCGAGATGGAACTCGGCATCGGCATCCACGGGGAGCCGGGCCGGGAGCGCGTGCGGATCGGCACCGCGAAGGAGATCGTGGCGGCGTCGCTGAGCGCGATCGACGCGGACATGCCGCTGTCCGGTTCCGAGGTGATGGTGCTGGTGAACGGGATGGGCGGCACCCCGCTGATCGAGCAGTACATCGCCTACGCGGCGGCGGCCGACTGGCTGGAGGGGCACGGCGCGAGCGTCGTCCGCCGCCTCGTCGGCCCGTACGTGACCAGCCTGGAGATGGCCGGCTGCATGATCAGCGTGTGCCGGGTGACGCCCGAGCTGACCCGGCTCTGGGACGCGCCGGTCGAGACGCCGGGGCTGCGGTGGGGCCGGTGAACGGGGCGGATCTCGCCGCCTGGATCCGGCACGCCGCCGAACTGGTGTCGGCCGACGCCGAGCGGCTCACCCGGCTGGACGCGGCCATCGGCGACGGCGACCACGGCCACAACCTCGACCGCGGCTTCCGCGCCGCCGTCGACGCACTCGCCGGCGATGCCCTTTCCGACGACGCCCTTTCCGACGACGTCCCGCCGGGGAAGGTGCTGGTCGCGGCCGGGCGGGCCATCGTGTCCAAGACCGGCGGCGCGTCCGGTCCCCTCTACGGGACGCTGCTGCGCCGCGCCGGCAAGGCCCTCGGCGACGCCGCGGAGGTGGACGCCGCCGCGCTCGGTGCCGCGCTCCGGGCCGCGCTGGACGGCGTCCGCGACCTCGGGAAGGCCGCCGACGGCGACAAGACGATGGTCGACGCGCTGGCCCCGGCCGTCGCGGCCTACGAGGCGGCGCTGGCGGACGGCTCCGACCTCGCCGGATGCGTGCGCGCCGCCGCCGACGCCGCCGCCAAGGGCGCGGACGACACCGTCCCGATGCAGGCGCACAAGGGGCGGGCCAGCTATCTCGGGCCGCGCAGCGTCGGGCACATGGACCCGGGCGCCTCGTCCACCGCGCTGCTGCTGCGCGGGCTCGCCGATGTGACGCCGGCCGGCGGGCCGGGGGAGGGCTGACATGGTCGGCATCGTGATCATCTCGCACAGCCGGACGCTGGCCGAGGGCGTCGCCGAGGTCGCCCGAGCGATGGGCGTCGGCAAGGCCGTCGTCGAACCCGCCGGCGGCGACTCCGAGGGGCGGCTCGGCACCAGCATCGACCTGGTCGAGCAGGCCGTCGCCGCCGCGGACGAGGGCGACGGCGTCGTGCTGCTCGCCGACCTCGGCAGCTCCGTCCTCAGCGCGAAGATGCTGATCGAGGACGCCGACGGCGACGACGTGCTGCTCGCGGACGCACCGCTCGTCGAGGGCGCGGTCGCCGCCGCGTCCATGGCCGCGACGGGCGCCGACCTCGCCACCGTCCACGCCGCCGCCGAATCAGCCCGCGACCACCGCAAAACGTCCTGATCCCGGTGCGGCGGCCCGGCCGGGGGCCCGGTCGGAGGGTCAGGCCGCGTCGGGATCCTGCCCATCGCCCTGCCGATCGCCCTGCTCGCGGCCCTGGAGGAGGGCGCCGAGGACGGACGTCACGCCCGCCGCCGGGTCGCCCCGCACCTCGTAGACGCGGGGCTCCTCGCCGGTCTCGTCCACCGTGATCCGGTAGGCGGGCAGGTCGGCGCCGACCTCGCCGAGCCCGCCACTGCTCTCGTCGGGCCCGCCACCGCTCTCGTCGGGCCCGCCCGGGGCTTGGGCGGCGGCGAGCGCGTCGACCGCCGCCCGGATGCGTCCGGCCCGTCCGGCGGGGAGGGCCGCGGTGTCGTACAGCGCGACGACGGCGTTCCGGCCGGTGAACCCGCCGGTGCTCTCGATCTTCACGCGCATGGCGCCTCCCCGCCGGAACGTCCGGCCCGCGACTCGCTACTTGCCGAAGCTACTTGCTGAAGCTGCTCGCCGAAGCTACTTGCTGAAGGCCCGGCGCAGCTCGTCCAGCTCGTCCCGGAGGATGTCGTCGTCCTCCAGCGGGCCCCGCATGGCCAGTTTCTCCGGGGCGACGACCTGGTACTCGGGCATCTGCATGGTGCCGCAGCAGCGCGACCTGTCCTGGTCGGCGCGCAGGCTCGCGGACTGCTCGTCGTGCGCAGCGACCTCGGTGACGTCCTGGCCGTCCCCGGTGTAGCCGGGCTCGGTCATCGTCATCCGCCCGCTCATCAGGTCGCGCAGCGGCGTCTCCGCCGTGGTGATCTCGCGGACCGCGAACCGGTTGCGGAGGAACGTCCGGTAGATCGCCGGGTCGCCGCGGTCCGCCGACACCTGCAGCATCTTGTTCGCGACGTCCACGTACCGGGCGCCGGTCGCCGGGGACGCCACGATCGCGTCGAACACCAGCTTGCACAGCGCGGACGCCGTCTCGATCAGCACGATCGTCGGGTCCTTCGTGCGCCGCTGCCGGCTCATCTCGAACGTGAACACGTCCGCGAGCACGTCGTAGACCGCGCCGGTGAACACCTGCGAGATCGCGTGGACCTCGTTGCCGACCTGGCTGAGCTTGAGGTCGTTGTCGGCGTTGCGCAGCCCGGCCGGCATGCCGAGCGCCTTGCCGAACTCCTCGGCCAGCTCCGGCAGGAACGACTTGTCGTGCAGGTTGGCCTTGGTGAGCGCGACGAGCGCCTCCGCCTGGTCCGGCTCCGCCAGCGCCAGGAAGATCGCGGTGATGTCGCCGAACGCCTCGTGCAGCCCGCCCGTCTGCGGCGGGTTGCCCGCCGACAGCCAGCCCGGTTTGAGGCCGTCCAGGACGGCGTGTCCCGTCTCGTGCGCGACGATGTCCAGCGACCGGCACGTGTACAGGACGTCGCTCTGCCCCTGCGGGGTGAAGAACAGGAACTTGAGCGCCTTGCCCGTCCGTGTGTAGAAGGCGTTCGCGCCCTCGCTCGCATGCGGGAACACGGTGACGCGGTCGGTGTTGCCGCCGACGTTCCACGCGAACGGGATCGGGTTGCCGCCGTTGTGCCGCTCGTACATCGCGATCGTCTGCCGGACGACCGCGAACGTGTGCGCGCAGTCGAACTGCGGGCTCGCCGCGGTGAACACGAAGTCGCCGTTGACGTTGCGGGCGACCGGGGTGACCTGCGCCAGCTCGGTCTGGACGCGGGCGTCCGCCGGGCCGTTCAGCACGACGGTCGGGATGAACGCGAGCCGCGCACCGGGGTCGGTGACCGACGGGTCCTGCTTGTAGACGAGGAACCGGTGCCCGGTCCGCAGCGGCACCGGAACCGGGACGGGACGCGGCACCGGACGCGGCGCGGGCCGCGGAATCGGTGGGATCGCCCCCTGCGCGCGTGGAGCATGGAAGTCCTGCTGGTGGATCGTCATCGAAACCACCCTCCCCTGACGGTGCGCGAGTCCCTGATGACCCTGCGTCCGTCCGCTCAACGTCCGCCGGTCCGGAGATCGAATCAACCGGGGGCGGGGCGGCTGGCCACATGCTGCCGCGGGGGCCGGACTTCGGGACGCGCCGAAAACGTCCGCGCCGCGCCGTAGACTCGCACGTGATGTCGAAGACCGAAGATCACCCCTTGCTCGATGGCCTCAACCCGCAGCAGCGCGCCGCCGTCGTGCACTCCGGCGGCCCGCTGCTGATCGTCGCCGGCGCGGGCTCGGGCAAGACCCGGGTGCTCACCCACCGCATCGCGCACCTGCTCGACGAACGGGACGCGCACCCCGGCCAGATCCTCGCGATCACCTTCACCAACAAGGCCGCCGCCGAGATGAAGGAGCGCGTCGCCGCCCTCGTCGGGCCGCGCTCGCGCGCCATGTGGGTGATGACGTTCCACTCCGCGTGCGTGCGGATCCTGCGCCGCGAGGCCAAGCGCCTCGGCTTCCCCACGAGCTTCTCGATCTACGACCAGGCCGATGCGAACCGCCTCATGGCGCTCGTCTGCCGCGAGCTCGACCTCGACCCGAAGCGGTACCCGCCGAAGTCGTTCAGCGCCCAGGTGTCCAACCTGAAGAACGAGCTGATCGACTACGAGACGTTCAAGGATCGCGCGTCCACGCACATGGAGCAGACGCTCGCCGAGGCGTACGAGATGTACCAGGCGCGGCTCCAGCAGGCCGGCGCCATGGACTTCGACGACCTGATCATGATGACGGTCAACCTGCTGCAGGTCTTCCCGGAGGCCGCCGAGCACTACCGGCGGCGGTTCCGGCACGTCCTCGTCGACGAGTACCAGGACACGAACCACGCGCAGTACGAGCTCGTCCGCGAGCTGACCGCCCCGATTGCCGTTCCCGGGGGGTCTGAGGGGTCGTCCCCCCAGGAGGAATACGTCGAAGGCGTCGGGGCGGCCGAGCTGTGCGTGGTCGGTGACGCCGACCAGTCGATCTACGCGTTCCGCGGCGCCACGATCCGCAACATCCTGGAGTTCGAGCGCGACTACCCGGACGCGACCACGATCCTGCTGGAGCAGAACTACCGCTCCACGCAGACGATCCTGTCGGCGGCGAACGCGGTCATCGAGCGCAACCCGCGCCCCCGGCCCAAGCGGCTGTGGTCCGACCAGGGCGAGGGCCACAAGATCACCGGCTATGTGGCCGACAACGAGCACGACGAGGCCGCGTTCGTCGCGCACGAGGTCGACCGGCTCACCGACGACGGCGACGCCCGCCCCGGCGACGTCGCCGTCTTCTACCGCACCAACGCCCAGTCGCGTGTGTTCGAAGAAGTGTTCATCCGCGTCGGGCTGCCGTACAAGGTCGTCGGCGGCGTCCGCTTCTACGAGCGCAAGGAGATCCGCGACGCGCTCGCCTACCTGCGCTGCCTCGCCAACCCCGAGGACACCGTTTCGCTGCGGCGCATCCTGAACGTCCCCAAGCGCGGCATCGGCGACCGCGCCGAGGCGTGCGTCGAGGCGTACGCGTCCCGCGAGCGGATCTCGTTCTGGCAGGCCCTCCGCGTGCCCGAGGACGTGCCCGGCATGGCGACCCGCTCGATCAACGCCGTCCGCGAGTTCGTCACGATGCTGGACGAGCTGCGCGCCGCCGCCGGGACGCTCACCCCCGCCGACCTCATCACCGAGGTCCTCAAGGTCAGCGGCTACCTGGAGGAGCTCCAGAACTCCAAGGACCCGCAGGACGAGACCCGCGTCGAGAACCTCCGGGAACTCGAGGCCGTCGCCCGCGAGTTCGAGGAGCGCCTCGACGGCGAATCGGCCGAAGGGCGCCTCCCCGAATTCCTCGAACAGGTCGCGCTGGTCGCCGACGCCGACTCCATTCCGGGCGGCGCGAAGGGCGGTCCGGTCCCTCCCGGCGAGCAGCCCGAGGAGACCGACCAGGGCGTCGTCACGCTGATGACCCTGCACACCGCGAAGGGCCTCGAATTCCCGGTCGTGTTCCTGACCGGAATGGAGGACGGCGTCTTCCCGCACCTGCGCGCCATGAGCAACCCCAAGGAACTCGAAGAGGAACGCCGCCTCGCCTACGTCGGCATCACCCGCGCCCGGCAGCGCCTCTACCTCTCCCGCGCCACGATGCGCAGCTCGTGGGGCGCGCCGCAGGTCAACCCGCCGTCGCGGTTCCTGGGCGAGGTGCCGGCGACCCTCGTCGAATGGGAGCGCGAAGCGTCGTCGATGTCCACCCCGGCGATGTCGAGAATGGCGGCGCGCCCGGGTACCCGCTCACCGGGAAACCGTCCCGTCCCGTCCCTTTCCCCCGGCGACAAGGTCACCCACGACGCCTTCGGCCTGGGCACGGTCGTCTCCGTTTACGACCGCGGCGAAAAGGCCAGCGTCGACTTCGGCGGCGAATACGGCGTCCGTACCCTCGTCCTCCGCTTCGCCACCATCGAAAAGCTCTGACCCCGCCCCCGAAAAGCCCTGCCCCGTCCCCGGACGCACCCCAGCGGGCCGGTAGACGGAGCGCGGCTTGGGACAGCCGTCAGGTGGGGCGGCGTCGCAGGAGGTTGGCGGGGAGGGTGGACAGGACGATCCGGTCGTCCTGGTCGAGGAGTTCGGCGCGGGTGCGGACGATGCCGCGGTCGGGCTTGGAGCGGGACGGGCGGGCCTCCAGGACGGTGACGCGCAGCCGGAGGACGTCGCCGGGGCGGACGGGCGCGGGCCAGCGCAACTCGTCCAGCCCGGGGGAGGCGAGGCTGGCGACGCGCGACAGGAAGTGGTCCGCGAACAGCCGCATCATGATCGAGCCCGTGTGCCACCCGCTCGCGATGATCCCCTTGAACGGCCCGGTCGCCGCGAACTCCGGGTCGACGTGGATGGGCTGCGGGTCGAACCGGCGGGCGAACTCCAGGATCTCGGCTTCGGACACGGTGATGTGCCCGTACTCGTAGACGGCGCCGGCCGTGTAGTCCTCGAAGTAGCGGTCGTCGGCCGGGGCGGCGAAATCGGCCCCGAGGGCGCGCGTACTGATCGTCATGGCACCAGCATCGCAGCGCCGTCCCGCCTCCTCACCCTGCCTCCTCACCCCGGCGGGGAGGCCGGGTTCAGGGACGCGAGGAAACCGTCCAGCATGGCGGTCTGGCGGTCGGGCGGGAAGCGGTCCGGGTCGAAGAGGGCGTGGACGACCAGGCCGTGCGCGAACGCGGCGGCGGACGCGACGATGCCGTCCACGTCGGCGGCAGCGGGCAGTTCGCCGAGTGCGACGGCCGCCGTCACATGCGGGCGGAGGCGGCCGCGCCAGTTGTCGTAGCGGTCCTTCTGGCGGGACGCGAGGACGGGATCGGCGAGCGAGACGTCCCAGGAGCTCACCCACACGCGGTTCATGGCCGCCGCGGCGGGGGTGAGGCACAGCACGTCGAGGAGGGCGGCGCGCAGGGCGGGCAAACCGGGCGGCGCGGTGCGCAGGGGACGGCTCCCGGTGCGTTCGTCGGCCACGTCGAGGGCGTGCGCGACGAGGGCCCGCTTGTTCGGGAAGTAGTGGGTGAGCAGGCCGGTGGAGGCGTCCATCTCCGCCGCGACGGCGCGCAGGGTCAGCCCGCCGAAGCCGCGCTCGGCGAGAACGCGCCAGACGGCCTCGGACACGTCCCGGCGGCGGGCGTCGTGGTCACCTCGGGCGGGCATTCCCGTAGGGTACATAACAAACGTTCGGTATGTACCCTTGGGAGGCTTCATGTTCGCTCGCACGATCGGCGACGGCGCTGAGCTGCGTCCGTTCGAGCCCTGGCAGGCGGCGGAGTTCGCCGAGCACGCCGTGCGGGTCCGCAAGGACATCGAGGAGTACATCCCCTGGGCGCGGACCGTGCTGGACGTGGAGTCGGCGCGCGCCCTGCTCCAGTCCTACGCCGACAAGCAGGCCAAGGACGCGGGCCGCATGTACGGCATCTGGGTGGACGGCGTCCTCCAGGGCGGGACGGTCTTCCGGGTGTTCAACGCGGCCCAGGGCGTCTGCGAGGCGGGCGTCTGGCTCGCCCCCGAGGCGCGGGGGCGCGGCCTGGTCACCTCGGCCGTCCGCGTCATGATCGACTGGGCCTTCCGGGTGCGCGGGATGCACCGCGTCGAATGGCTCTGCGACCCCCGCAACACCGCGAGCGCCGCCGTGGCGAAGCGGCTCGGCATGACGTGCGAAGGCGTCCTGCGGCAGGCGTTCACACTGGACGGCGAACGCCGAGACACCCAAGTCTGGGCCGTCCTCGCCGACGAGTGGCCCTCCTAACGCCCCGGCAGCACCGATAGAGTCATCAATGACCTGAAGTTAACTCCTTACCCCCACCCCCGCCCCCGGCCCTTTTACCCGCCGTGGCCCCCCGGCCCCTTCGCCCTGATCCCTTTACCCTGGCCCCCTTACTCCGAGCCGTCCCCTTCACCCCGTCCTTCACACCGGCCCCCCTATTCCGGGCCGCCCCCTCACTTCCGCCTCCTTCACTTCCGTCCTCTCACTCCGCTGCCCCCTCATTCCTCTGCCCCCTCACTTCTCTCACCCCTTCACTCCTCTCACCCTTCACTCCTGACCTCCGGAGTCTCCGTGCACGCCGAGCAGGTGCTCATGCTGCTGGCCGCCGCCGTCGCGGCCGGCTGGGTCGACGCGGTGGTGGGCGGGGGCGGGCTGATCCAGTTGCCGGCGCTGCTGCTGGTCACCCCGGGGCAGCCGGTCGCGGCGGCGCTCGCCACCAACAAGCTCGGCTCGATCGCGGGCACCGCCTCGGCCGCGGTCGCCTACGCGCGCAAGGCCAAGCCGGACGTCCGCGTCGCCGTCCCGGCGGGCGCGCTCGCGGTCTGCTGCGCGGCGGGCGGGGCGCTGTGCGCGTCGGCGATCTCCTCGGACGTGCTGAAACCGGTCATCATGGTGGTGCTGCTGGCCGTCGCCGCGATCGTGGTGTTCCGGCCGGACCTCGGCCGGGCGCCGCGCACGGTGCTGCGGACCCGCCGCCGGGTCGCCGCCGCCGTCCTCGTCCCGGGCGTCGCGATCGCCTTCTACGACGGGCTGGTCGGGCCGGGCACCGGGACGTTCCTGGTCCTCGCGTTCACCGCGCTGCTCGGCCTGGACTTCGTGGACGCGTCCGCCACCTCGAAGATCATCAACGGCTGCACCAACCTGGGCGCGCTGCTCGTCTTCGCGGCGCAGGGGCACGTGCTGTGGGCGGTCGGGCTGGGCATGGCCGTCGCCAACGCGGTCGGCGCGCAGCTCGGTGCCCGCATGGCGATCAGGCGCGGCGCCGGATTCGTGCGGATCGTCCTGCTCTGCGTCGTCACCGCGCTCGTAGCGAAACTGGCCTACGAGCAGTTCGCCTAGCGCGTGTCCACGAACCTCGCCGGCTCACCACAACGTTGACCTGCGGCGTGTTGTTGTTTTCGACGCGCTCATAACAACAACACGCCGCAGATCAACGCATCCGGGGGTTCGGTTAGGGGATGGGGAGTGGGTGTTCCAGTGCGGACAGGCTGAGTAGGACCAGGGACGCCGTCCAGCCGAGGGGGGCGGGGCCGGCGGGCTTGCCGGTCGGGCCGACCTTCTCCGGGAGGACGCCGAGGGACGTGCGGTGCGCGGCGAGCCAGCTGAGCCGGTCGACCGCCTCGTCCGTGCGGCCGGAGGCGGCGGAGTTCAGGCCGAACAGGGCCGTTTCCGGTGTCCAGGCGACGTCCGGGGTACCGGACCAGCGCTCGCCCGGCAGCACCCCGCCGTTCGGCAGCGTCTGCTTGCGGGCCGCGTCCTGGATCGCGGTGGTGATCCCGGCGTCGGCCGGGGCGAACGGCGGGGCGAGGAAGGTCACCGAGGTGTCCATCAACCCGCCGGGCAGCGGCGAGCGCGGGTAGCCGTAGGGGGCGAACTGCCTGGCCACGGCGTCGGAGACGCGTTGCGCGGCACGCTGCCACTCGGCCTGCTTGGCGGTGTCGCCGCGCAGCCGGGCGAGGTCGGCGGCCGACCGCAGGCCCGCGAGCACCGGCCCGACGACGCCGAGCGTGGGGCGCCGGGGGTCCTGCTCGCGGCGCGGGTCGCGCTCCCAGTAGTCGGACGAGGCGGGCGGCAGGCCCTCGGCGTCCAGCGAGCGCGCCAGGTGGTCGGCGGCGCGCTCCACCATCGTCCACAGGTCGGGAAGCTCGTCGGGCGGGCCGGTCTGGACGCGGTAGAACCAGGCCGCCCACAGCACCCAGCCGAGCGAGTCGAGCTGGGGCGGGCGGCCGTCGGCGACCGCCGTCCCGTCGGCGTTGTAGCGCGCGGCCCACATGCCGTCGCCGCTCTGCGTGCGGGCGAGGAACCGCAGCACGCGGCGGGCCTCCGACGGGTGGCCGGTGACGGTGAACGCGGCGACGGTGAACGCGGAGTCGCGCGGCCAGCAGTACCGCCACTTGGTGTACCAGGAGGCGAGCGATGCCCCGTTCGGGCGGGTGAGGAGCCGCAGGTCGAGCAGCGCGCGGGCCGCCATGTCGCGGTAGGTCTGGCCCATCCCGCCGGTCGGGACCGTGCCCTGCGACAGCCACGCGTTGTCGGACCGGACGGCCGTGTCGACGCGCGGGTCGGACGCGTCCACCGTGATGGGCGTGTCACCGCCGGACGGGACGAGCCGGACGCTCCCGTCCGCGAGCCGGATGACCGAGCTGTCCGGCAGGTAGGAGGCCCCCTCGGCCTGCTCGGGGGAGAGCGGGACGCCGGCGAACGGCCAGCCGCCTCCGCCGACGAGCCCGGGGCTCGCCCAGCCGGGGCTGGACGGTTCCGGCACGGTGGCGCCGCCGGTGGCGACCAGCGCGGCGACCATCAGCAGGGCGGTGGTGCGGCGGACCTTGCGCATGCCCGACCGCCTGCGCGGGCGCCGCCGTCCGGGCTGCGGGGACCGTGCCGCACCTGCCGACCGTGCCGCCCCTGCCGACCCCGCCGCTTCTGCCGCCCCTGCCGACCCAGCCACCCCTGCCGGCCGCGCCGGGCCGGTCTCCGCGGGCCGCCCGCGGACGGGAGCGGCGACGCACGGGTCCCGTTCCTCCGCCATCGCCATGCGTCCGCCCCCTTTGCCGCACCCTGCGTCCCGCACCGCGCGTCCGAACACCGTGCGTCCCACACCGTGCACCTGCACGCAGAAGCGAAATAAGTACATCAAACTAAGTCAATTGGTTCATCCTCCTCACGAGCCACTCGTGCCCACCCCTCAGGAGGAGACACCTGCCGCCCGGTGACAGTTGCCTGCAAGGACGGACACTCCGTGACATATGGACCCGGCGGCATCACCACGGAGACGGGTTGACTAGGCTGCATCGACGGAGCGGACCGCAGAGTGCCGGCCGCACGGAAACCCGTGTAGATCGCCGACTCGTGTGGTCTTTGGCTGTCGATCCGTTAAGGACGCCCTCGTGGACCTGTTCGAACATCAGGCGAAGGAACTCTTCGCCGAGTACGGGGTACCGGTGCCTACCGGCAAGGTCGCCCGTACTCCCCAGGAAGCGCGCGCCATCGCGGAGGAGCTCTTCTCCGCGGGCAGCAAGAAGGTCGTGGTCAAGGCCCAGGTGAAGACCGGCGGCCGCGGCAAGGCCGGCGGCGTGAAGCTGGCCGACACGGCCGACGAGGCGGAGACGCTCGCCGGCCAGATCCTCGGCATGGACATCAAGGGCCACACGGTCCACAAGGTCCTGATCGAGGAGGGGAGCGCGATCGCGCAGGAGTACTACTTCTCCTTCCTGCTCGACCGCGCCAACCGCACCTTCCTGTCCATCTGCTCCGTCGAGGGCGGCGTGGAGATCGAGGAGGTGCCGCACGACCGGCTCGCGCTGGTGCCGCTCTCGCCGCTGGACGGCGTGGACCGGGCCAAGGCGCGCGAGATCGCCGAGCAGGGCCGCCTGCCCCAGGAGGCCCTGGACGGCGCCGCCGAGCTGATCGAGCGGCTGTGGGCCGTGTTCACCGACGAGGACGCCTCGCTCGTCGAGGTGAACCCGATGATCCTCACCGCCGACGGCCAGGTGAAGGCCCTCGACGGCAAGGTCACCCTGGACGACAACGCCGGGTTCCGCCAGGACCACGAGAAGTTCGAGGACAAGGCCGCCGCCGACCCGCTCGAGGCCGCCGCCAAGGCCAAGGACCTCAACTACGTGAAGCTGGACGGCAGCGTCGGCATCATCGGCAACGGCGCGGGCCTGGTCATGTCGACCCTCGACGTCGTGGCCTACGCGGGCGAGCAGTTCGACGGGCAGAAGCCGGCGAACTTCCTCGACATCGGCGGCGGCGCGTCCGCCGAGGTGATGGCGAACGGGCTGGAGATCGTCCTGTCCGACGCGGCCGTCAAGTCGGTCTTCGTGAACGTCTTCGGCGGCATCACCGCCTGCGACGCGGTCGCGAACGGCGTCGTCTCGGCCTACAAGCTGCTGGCCGACCGCGGCGAGGCCGTCGACCGGCCGCTCGTCGTCCGGCTGGACGGCAACAACGCCGAACTCGGGCGCAAGATCCTCAACGACGCGGCGCTGCCCGGCGTCCAGCAGGTCGACACCATGGACGAGGCGGCCAGGCGCGCCGCCGAACTCGCAGCGGCAGGTGCATGAGCATGGCCATCTGGCTCACCGAGAACAGCAAGATCATCGTGCAGGGCATGACCGGTTCGGAGGGCATGAAGCACTCCCGCCGCATGCTCGCCTCCGGCGCCCGGGTCGTCGGCGGCGTGAACGCCCGCAAGGCCGGGCAGAGCGTCGACTTCGACGGCACCAGCCTCCCGGTGCTCGGCACCGTCAAGGAGGCCATGGAGCAGACGGGCGCGGACGTGTCCGTCGTCTTCGTCCCGCCGAAGTTCACCAAGGACGCCGTCGTCGAGGCGATCGACGCCGGGATCCCGCTCTGCGTGGTCATCACCGAGGGCGTCCCGGTGCACGACACCGCCTACTTCTGGGCGTACGCGGAGAAGGCCGGGAACAAGACCCGCATCATCGGGCCGAACTGCCCCGGCATCGCGTCCCCCGGCAAGTCGAACGCGGGCATCATCCCGGCCGACATCACCACGCCGGGCCGCATCGGCCTCGTGTCGAAGTCGGGCACGCTGACCTACCAGATGATGTACGAGCTGCGCGACATCGGCTTCACCACCTGCGTCGGCATCGGCGGCGACCCCGTCATCGGGACGACCCACATCGACGCCCTCCAGGCGTTCCAGGACGACCCGGAGACCGACGCCATCGTGATGATCGGTGAGATCGGGGGCGACGCCGAGGAGCGCGCCGCCGCCTACATCGAGAAGAACGTGACCAAGCCGGTCGTCGGCTACGTCGCCGGGTTCACCGCCCCCGAGGGCAAGACCATGGGCCACGCGGGCGCGATCGTCTCCGGCTCCGCCGGCACCGCGCAGGCGAAGAAGGAGGCCCTGGAGAAGGTCGGCGTCCGCGTCGGCAAGACCCCGAGCGAGACCGCCGTCCTCATGCGCGAGATCATGAAGAACCGCTGACCTTCGGCGCAGCACCCGAAAAGACGCCCGAGCCGCCCCACGGCCCGGGCGTCTTTCGCGTCCCACCCGAAAACCGGCGCGGGGTGACGGTGCGGGTGTGGGTGATGACAAAGGCGACACGCCGGGCGGGCGGGGCCGCCGGAGGCGGGGGTGGTGCCAGCATGGAGCGGTGAGCGACAGGACGCCCGGGCGGCGTGCGCGACGTGAGCCGCCGGACGCAGCCCCGGCCAAGAGCGCGGTGTCGGGCAAGGGTGCGGTGTCGGGCAAGGCGGCGGTGCCAGTGAAGGGCGCCGCGTCGGCGAAGGGCGCTGCGTCGGGCAAGAGCGCGGCGTCGGGCGAGGATGCTGGGCCGGCGCAGGAGGTGGTCGGGCGGGTGCGTGCGGAGGGTGGCAGGGCGCGGTCGGCGGCGCAGCCCGCGCGGCCGCTGTACGTGACCGGGCTGGTCGCGGCGCTGTGGTGCGTCGGGATCGGGCTCGCGGTGCTCACCACGATCACGCTCATCGGGTGGATCGCGGCGCCGAAGACCGCGATGGGCAACGGCATGTCCGGGGTGTTCAGGACGGCCGTGAACTTCTGGCTCGTGTCCCACCACGCGGGCTTCTCCTACGGGCAGGGACGGGTCGGGCTGCTGCCGCTCGGCGTGCTCGTCCTGCCCGGCGTGCTGCTGTACCGGGGCGGCGGATGGATGATCCGGGTGGCGGGGCTGCGGCAGCGTCCCCGGATCGCGGTCGTCCACGTGGCGGCGGCGCTGGCCGCGCCGTACGCGGCGCTGGCCGCGCTGCTCGCGCTCGCGGCGTCCTCGAAGGAGGTGCGGCCGTCGGCGTGGCAGGCGCTCATCGGATGCTTCCTCGTCGCGGTGATCGCGGGCGGCCTCGGCGCCGCGCGCGCCGTGGTCGCCGCGCAGGTCGCGGCGGAGGCGAAGGGGCGGCGGGTCCGGTCGGGGCTGGGCGCGCTGCTGCGGCTGCTGCCCGAGCGGCCCCGCTCGCTGGTCATCGGGGTGGCGGGCGCGCTCGGCGTGCTGCTCGCGTCCGGTGCGGTTCTCGTGGGCGTGGCGCTCGCGATGAACATCGGGGGCGCCGACGACCTGTACGACATGCTCGCGCCGGGCGTCGTCGGCGGCGTCCTGCTGCTGCTGGTGGAACTCGCCTTCCTGCCGAACGCCGTGATCTGGGGGATGGCCTACGCGGTCGGCCCCGGATTCTCGGTCGGCGCGGGGACGAGCGTCTCGCCGACCGGGGTGTTCCTCGACATCGTCCCCGCGTTCCCGCCGCTGGCCGCGCTGCCGCAGCCCGGCCCGGCGCCCGCGCTGTCGCTGATCGCGCTGGCCGCCCCGTTCGTCGCGGGCGCGGTCGGCGGCGTCCTCACGATCAGGTCGCTGCCGAGCCCGGTGGCGGAGGGCGCGCCGCTGTGGGGGTTCGTGTCCGGGGCGCTGACCGGCGCCGTGGCGGCCCTGCTCAGCGCGCTGTCGGGTGGTCCGCTGGGCGGCGGGCGGATGGCGACCGTGGGCCCGTCCGCCTGGCAGGTGGGCCTGCTCGCGGCCCTGGAGGTGGGGATCTCGGCGGCGATCGCGGCGTGGGTGGCGAACTCCATGGTGCTGCGGCGCCCGGCCCGCGCCGAGGCCGGGAAGACCAGGCCGAAGAGGGCGAAGAAGGCGAAGAAGGCGAAGCGGACCGTCTCGCCGAGGCCCGCGACGGTGCCGCTGTCGGCGCCCGTCCCGGGTGACTACGAGCCGGCCGCGCAGCCCCCACCGGCCGCGCCGAGGGCTGCGTCGAGGGCTGCATCGAGGTCTCCGCACGCGCCGGATCCGGTGGAGTTCGAGGAGGCCGAGCCCGTCCTCGCCCCGCGGCGGCCCCGCCGCCGGAGCGACCCGCTGCCCGACCTCGTCGAGGAGCGCCAGCCCGCCGAGGATCGCGGCCGGCGGCGACCGCCCCCGACCCCGCCGCCGTCCCCGCCCCCGCCGCCGCCGAGCGGCGAAGGCACGGTCGTCGTCGAGGGCCACATCGTGGACGACCCGGAGCCCGAACCCGAGCCCGGGGAGTCGCGCAGGCCCGTCCCGCCGCCGCGCGCGGACCCGAGCCGCACCGAGAACCGCGGCGGCGCCATCTACGTCCTACGCGAAGAGCCCGACCAGGACGACTAGGCCGAGTCGGTGGGAGGCGGCTAGAGCAGGTCGCCGTACTTGTTCATCCAGCCGCGCGGCAGGTCGAGCTTGTCCTCGATCTTCGGGTAGTACTCGTCGCGGCACGCCTGCTCGTCGGTGTGGGTGTTGGACGCGTTGACGCAGTCCCAGTAGCCGCTGAACTCCGTCCGCAGGACGATCGCCCCCGCGACCATCACCAGCGACATCGCCAGGCCGATACCGCCCATCACCATGCCGGGGACGGCGCCCGGAACGGCGGCCCGCATGCCGCCCGCCCCGCCCGTTCCGCGGGCCGCGCGCCGGGCCTTGATCCCGACGACGAGGGCGGCGATGCCGAGGACCAGGCCGAGCGGGTAGAAGAACAGCGCGGTCACCAGCGCGATGCCGCCGAGCCACAGGGCCCGCACGCCGGCCTGCCGCGTCTCGGTCTGCCCCGCGGGCGGCTCTCCCGCCGGCCGCCCGTCCGGGCGGTCCTCGGGACGGACCTCACGGTCCCGCTGCTCGCTCACGTTCGTTTCCTCCTGGCCCGTGGGGTGCTCTGCGATGATGGCGGCGCCGAACCGGCCCGATAGGCTTCGTGTCGGCCGCACACCCCGTCAACGTCCAACTGGGAGTCATGGTGTCCGCCCGGCTCGTCGTCCTCGTCTCCGGCGCGGGGACCAACCTACAAGCGCTGCTCGACGCGTGCGCGGATCCAGCCTACGGGGCGAAAGTCGTGGCTGTGGGGGCGGACCGCCCCGATATCGCGGGAACTGAACGCGCAGAACGTGTGGGTTTGCCCACTTTCACGCTCTGCATCCCTGATTTCCCGTCCCGGGACGACTGGGACGCGGCGCTCGCCGAGGCCGTCGCGGTGCACGAACCCGACCTCGTCGTCTCCGCGGGCTTCATGAAGATCTTCGGCCCGCGCTTCCTGGCCCGGTTCGGCGGCCGGACGGTCAACACCCATCCCGCGCTGCTGCCCGCGTTCCCCGGCGCCCACGCCGTACGGGAGGCCCTGGCGTACGGCGTGAAGGTCACGGGTTGTACCGTTCACTTCGTCGACGAAGGTGTGGACACCGGACCCGTCATCGCCCAGGAGACCGTTCCCGTGGGCTGGCATGACGACGAAGACTCCCTGCATGAGCGGATCAAGCAGGTGGAGCGCCGGCTCCTCGTCGACGTCGTCGGACGGCTCGCCCGCGACGGCTGGACGACGCGCGGCAGACGGGTCTCGCTGAAGTGCGCGACCTGCGGCGACGCGTCCGACAGTGAAACTGCCGACGGCTAGGAACTGTCGACGGATGGGAAGTGCCGACGGCCGGGGACTTCGGACGACCGGAACCGCCGACGACTGCAACTTCGACGGCTGCAACGTCGACGACCAGGAAATTTCCGACGACCATGAGGGGAGCTCGGCCGGTGAGTCGGGTGGCGATTAAGCGTGCGCTGATCAGCGTGTACGACAAGACCGGGCTGGAGGAGCTGGCCCGCGGCCTGCACGAGGCCGGGGTGGAGATCGTCTCGACCGGGTCGACGGCCGGCCGGATCTCCGCCGCCGGGGTCCCGGTGATGAAGGTCGAGAAGCTCACCGGCTTCCCCGAGTGCCTGGACGGACGGGTCAAGACCCTGCACCCCAAGGTGCACGCGGGCCTGCTCGCCGACCGCCGCAAAGAGGACCACCTCCAGCAGCTCGAAGACCTCGCCGTCGAGCCGTTCGACCTGGTGGTCGCGAACCTGTACCCGTTCGCCGACACGGTCGACTCGGGCGCCACGCCGGACGAGTGCGTCGAGCAGATCGACATCGGCGGCCCGACGATGGTGCGCGCCGCCGCGAAGAACCACATGAGCGTGTCCGTCATCGTGGACCCGTCCGCCTACGGGACGGTCCTGGACGCGGTGCGGGCCGGCGGTTTCACCCTGGCGGAGCGGCGCCGCCTCGCCGCGCGGGCGTTCGCGCACACCGCGTCCTACGACGTGGCCGTGGCCTCCTGGTTCGCGAGCGGCTACGCCCCCGACGAGACCGCCGCCGAGACGCGGTGGCCCGACTTCCTCGGCGCCACCTGGGAGCGCTCGAACACCCTGCGATACGGCGAGAACCCGCACCAGCGCGCCGCCCTGTACCGCTCGCCGGGCGAGACCGGGCTGGCCGGCGCGGAGCAGCTGTACGGCAAGGAGATGTCCTACAACAACTACGTGGACACCGACGCCGCACGCCGCGCCGCCTACGACTTCACCGAGCCCTGCGTCGCGATCATCAAGCACGCCAACCCGTGCGGCATCGCGGTCGGCGCCGACATCGCCGAGGCGCACCGCAAGGCGCACGCCTGCGACCCGGTGTCGGCCTACGGCGGCGTGATCGCGGCGAACCGTCCGGTGACCGCCGCGATGGCCCGGCAGGTCACCGAGAGCTTCGCCGAGGTCGTGATCGCCCCGTCCTTCGACGACGAGGCCGTCACCGTCCTGAAGGACCGGTTCAAGAACGTCCGGCTGCTGGTCTGCCCGGACGCCCCGGCCGGCGCGACCGAGTACCGCCGCATCGACGGCGGCGTGCTGCTGCAGGGCGTCGACCGCGTGGACGCGTCCGGCGACGACCCGTCCACCTGGGAGCTGAAGACCGGCGAGGCCGTGGACGAGGCCACGCTCCGCGACCTCGCGTTCGCGTGGCGGGCGATCCGGTCGGTGAAGTCGAACGCGATCCTGCTCGCCGCCGACGGCGCGACGGTCGGCGTCGGCATGGGCCAGGTCAACCGGGTCGACTCCGCCAAGCTCGCGGTCGCGCGGGCCGGCGCCGAGCGCACCGCGTCCGCCGTGGGCGCGTCCGACGCGTTCTTCCCGTTCCCGGACGGCATCGAGGTGCTGACCGAGGCGGGCGTGAAGGCGATCGTCGAGCCCGGCGGGTCCGTCAACGACGACAAGGTGATCGAGGCGGCACGGAAAGCCGGGATCACCCTGTACTTCACCGGCGTCCGGCACTTCTTCCACTAGCCGGCCCGCACTGACCGGCCCGCACTGACCGGCCCGCACTGACCGGTTCGTACCGATCGGCTTGCGCCGACCCGCGGCGAACCCGGTGCGGCGTGCGACACCGCCGCACCGGGTTCAGCTGCGGATTTTGCACTTCGCGGCTGCGGGTAGCCTCGGCGCAGCCGCGCCCCTCATGACGCTCCCTTGACTCCGGCGCGGGCATCCCGTGATGGAGGCGCGATGGACGTGCTGCTGGCCCTCATGCTGAGATCGATCTACCTGGTCGACTCCCTGCTGATGGACTCCCGGCAGGTGATCGGGCTGGTCGCCGCGTTCGTGGCCGCCATGCTCGCCGCGCAACTCGGCTGGCACGGCACCGACCGCGTCCTCGCCTGGCGCAGCCGCTCCGAGGACTAGCCGCAGCCACTCGAGGACTAGCCGCGGCCACTCGAGGACTAGCCGCGGCCACGCGAGGACTAGCCGCGGCCACGCGAAGGATTGGCGCAATCGCGCGGAAGGTTGGCGCAGCCGCCCAGAGGACTAGCGCAGCCGCTGGAGGATTGGCGCAGCCGCGCGGAAGCTTGGCGCAGCGGCGCGGATGACTAGCGCGGCCGCTCGCAGGACTCACCGCCCGTCCCGCCGACGCAGTCGCTCCGCGAGGGTCGGTCGAGCCTTCCACCGAGCTAGCGCAACCGGGCCTGCAAGGCTTCGGCGGCCGCGGGCCATTCCTCGTCGGTCATCCCGTAGACGGCGGTGTCGCGGATCGATCCGTCCGGCCGGATCCGGTGCTTGCGGTGGACGCCCTCGAACGAGGCGCCGAGCCGTTCGATCGCCGCCCGCGACCTGGTGTTCCGGACGTGCGTGTGCCAGCCGACCCTGATCGCGCCGAGGTCGTCGAACGCCCGTCCCATCAGGAGCAGTTTCGCCTCGGTGTTGACCCCCGTCCGGTGCCATCGGGCGCCGAGCCAGGTGCTGCCGATGCAGAGTCCGCGGTGGGACGGCGCGATCTCGTAGTACGACGTCGTCCCCGCCACTTCGCCGGTCGCCGCGTCGATCTGCACCCACGGCAGGCGCGCGCGGCGCTCGCACTCGGCCAGCGCCTTGTCGACGAGCACGCCCATGTCGCCGACCGCCGCGGGCTGCGGCTCGTTCAGCCACGTCCAGACGTCCGGGTCCTTGGACGCCTCGAACAGGCCCGCGGCGTGCTCGCGGGACAGCGGCTCCAGCCGCACATATCGCCCGGTCAGGACGGGCCGCTCGAACCATGCGTCGCTCATGCCGACCACGCTAGAAGGCGCCCGGCGGGCCCCGGCAGGGCCACTCGGCCCCGATTTCCGGGTGCCACTCGCCCGTTACCATGGGTTTTCACGCGACTGGCGCGGCAAGGTGGATCACCACCGGGGAGCGAACGACAGTCCGGACACCGCGCGCCTGGGTGGACGGGACCTCGAGCCGGGCTCGGTCCTGCGGGGCGGTCCGAGAACCGGCGAGAACCGGCGAGAACCGGCAGATCCACGCGGAGGAACGCATGACGGCACAGATTCTGGACGGCAAGGCCACGGCCGCCGAGATCCGCTCGAACCTCAAGGTGCGCGTCGAGGCGCTCCGCGACCGCGGCGTGACCGTCGGGCTCGGCACCGTGCTGGTCGGCGACGATCCGGGCAGCCACTCCTACGTCAACATGAAGCACCGCGACTGCGCCGAGGTCGGGATCGAGAGCATCCGCCGCGACCTGCCCGCCACCGCGACCCAGGACGACGTGGAGCAGGTCGTCGCCGAGCTGAACGCCGACCCCGCCTGCACCGGCTACATCGTCCAGTTGCCGCTGCCGAAGGGTCTGGACGAGCAGCGGGTGCTGGAGCGCATCGACCCGTCCAAGGACGCCGACGGCCTGCACCCGACGAACCTGGGCCGGCTCGTCCTGATGCAGCCGGGCCCGCTGCCCTGCACGCCCAAGGGCATCGTCGAGCTGCTGCGCCGCTTCGACGTCCCGATCAAGGGCGCCGAGGTCACCGTCGTCGGCCGCGGCATCACGGTCGGGCGGTCGCTCGGCCTGCTGCTGACCCGCCGCACCGAGAACGCGACCGTCACGCTCTGCCACACCGCGACCCGCGACCTGGCCGCGCACACCCGCGCCGCCGACATCGTCGTGGCCGCCGCCGGCGTCCCGGGCCTCATCACCGCGGACATGGTCAAGCCGGGCGCCGCCGTCCTCGACGTGGGCGTCTCCCGGGTGGACGGCAAGCTCGCCGGCGACGTCGCCGCCGACGTCCGCGAGGTCGCCGGCTGGGTCGCGCCCAACCCCGGCGGCGTCGGCCCGATGACCCGCGCCATGCTGCTGGCGAACGTCGTCGAGGCCGCCGAACAGAAGCCCGCCGAGTAGAACACGCCCGACGCCGGAGCAGAGTGCCCTACATCGGGCAGAACGCCTGGCGACGGGCAAGCGCGTCTGCCACCGACAGGAACACCTGACACCCGACAAGCGCGCCTGCCACTGAGTAGAACGACTGGCACGTGAACGGGCCGCCACTCAGCACCGAGGTGGCGGCCCTTCCGCGTTGCTCCGGCCGGGGGGCCGCGCCGTCACTTGCGCGGGCCCCGTCCAGGAGGTTCAGCGGCCGCCCTCGTACGCGCTGCCGGGGAGGGCGACCGCAGGTTCACATCAGCTGGCCCTCCGTCCGGCGGTGCTAGGGGCCGGGCGGCTCGGCCCGTGGGCGTGGCCCGGCCTGCGGGTCTCCGCCGTCCGGACGCCGGGGACCCGGCCGTCCATCGGCGGACGGCCCTGGTGCGGGACGTGCACCGGCGGTAGCGGCCGGACGAGGCCCATCGCGATGACCTCGTTGGCGAGCCGGGTGCGCCGGTTGGCGCCCTCGGGGATGCGGAACTTCTGGTAGAGGCGCAGCAGGTGCTGCTTGACGGCCGCCTCCGTCACCACCAGCTCGCCGGCGATGTCGCGTGCCGTGGCGGGGGCCACGAACGCCTCGTCGGACAGGGCTGGACGGCACAGCGAGGTCAGCACGTCGACCTCGCGGCGGGTGAGCTCGGGCGCGACGGCGCGCCGCAGTTCGACGTCCGGGTCGACCTCCTCACGGGGGATGCCCCCCAACCGGCAGCGCGCCGTGCCGAAGCTCACGACGTCACCGTCCTCCAGGACGCGGCGGGCGATCGGCCTGCCGTTGACTCGGGTCCCATTGCGGGACAGGCCCATGTCCACCACGTAGACGTACGGACCACGTCGGACGATTTCTGCGTGCAAACGGGACACACTCGGGTCGTCGAGGCGTACGTCGACTCCTCTCCCTCTCCCGACCGTCGTAACGTCGGGGCGCAACGGCATCACCAGCCCGCTGTCCTCGATCCGCATGAACGGCCCCTCCACGGCAGTCCTCCCAGCTAGTTAGCGACCCCTGTCTGCCGGGTTACCCGGGCGCCGTGCCGTCACACCCTCCTACTGGCGAGTAGCACCGATGGGACAAGGGATTCCGGCCTCTCGGGCATCACCCGGGCACCTTCCGTCACATCCCTATTCCCGGCGCCGCGCGACAAGACGGACCGTTCCATCGCGGTCGCGGCTGCGTTCCGTTGCGATCGAGGGTGCCCTGTGTCGCGATTCCGGAAGCGCCGCACCGGACTTCCGGAGCCGCCGCGTCGTGTCGGGGCGCGATGGGTCTCCGGAGGTGCGCTGCCGTCGCATGGGTTCTGCGTGAGCGATGTCGTCCCGTCCCTCGATCGGCGATACCGTGAGGTGCATGAGCACTCAGGTGCAGCGGCGCCGGCGGAAGGCGCCGCGCCGCAGGGGCGCCGCGCCGCACTGGCTGGCGCAACTGCCGTACCTGTTCGTGCTCAGCGGGGTCGGGGCCGGGCTGACCCTGTGCGCCTTCAACTACTTCCGCAAGGGCTCCGGCCTGATGGCCGCCGCGCTGCTCATCGGCGCGCTCGCCCGGCTGCTGCTGCCGGAGTCGCAGCTTGGCCCGCTCGCCGTCCGCAGCCGGTCCGTCGACTGCTGGACGCTCGTCATCCTCGGCGAGATGGTGGCGTTCGTGTCGCTGAGCGTCCCGCCGATGAACAAGACCGGCCTCGCACTCGCGGGCGCGTTCGGCATCCTGATCGCGCTCACGGCGGTGGCCCGCGGCATCCGGCTGCTCATCACCGGACGCCGCTCCGCGGCGGGTCCCCCGCCCGGAAACGGGCCGCCGGGCTAGTGCGTCGTCCCAGGTAGAGGCGTTCGGGGCCAGGCCAGGTCTAGACCGCATGACCGCCTCGGCTAGCCTAGCCAGTTGAGCCTTACAAGGACTGCTGGCCAGGTGTAGGAAAGGGACAGCACAAGCATGCCCAAGATCAAAGTAGCCGGCCCGGTCGTCGAACTCGACGGCGACGAAATGACGCGGATCATCTGGAAATTCATCAAGGACCAGCTGATCCTGCCCTACCTCGATGTGGACCTGAAGTACTACGACCTGGGGATCGAGCACCGTGACGCCACGGACGACCAGGTCACCGTCGACGCCGCCAACGCCATCAAGGAGCACGGCGTCGGCGTCAAGTGCGCGACCATCACCCCCGACGAGGCGCGCGTCGAGGAGTTCGGCCTGAAGAAGATGTGGCGGTCCCCGAACGGGACGATCCGCAACATCCTCGGTGGCGTGATCTTCCGCGAGCCGATCGTCACCTCCAACATCCCCCGCCTGGTCCCCGGCTGGACGAAGCCGATCATCATCGGCCGCCACGCCCACGGCGACCAGTACAAGGCCACCGACTTCGTCGTCCCCGGCCCGGGCAAGGTGACGATCACCTACACCCCGCAGGACGGCTCCGAGCCGATGGAGATGGAAGTCGCGGACTTCCCCGGCGGCGGCGTCGCGATGGGGATGTACAACTACGACGACTCCATCCGCGACTTCGCCCGGACGAGCATGCGGTACGCGCTGAGCCGCGAGATGCCGCTGTACCTGTCGACGAAGAACACGATCCTCAAGGCCTACGACGGCCGGTTCAAGGACCTCTTCCAGGAGATCTACGAGACCGAGTTCAAGTCGGACTTCGAGGCCAAGGGCCTCACCTACGAGCACCGGCTCATCGACGACATGGTCGCTGCCGCGCTCAAGTGGGAGGGCGGGTTCGTCTGGGCCGCCAAGAACTACGACGGCGACGTCCAGTCCGACACGCTCGCGCAGGGCTACGGCTCGCTGGGCCTCATGACGTCCGTCCTCATGACCCCGGACGGCAAGACCGTCGAGGCCGAGGCCGCGCACGGCACGGTGACCCGCCACTACCGGCAGCACCAGCAGGGCAAGCCGACGTCGACCAACCCGATCGCGTCCATCTTCGCCTGGACGCGTGGCCTGGAGCACCGCGGCAAGCTCGACAACCAGCCCGAGGTCATCGACTTCGCCCGCAAGCTCGAGGCGGTCTGCATCGAGACGGTCGAGCACGGTCAGATGACCAAGGACCTGGCTTTGCTGGTCGGGCGCGAGACCCCCTGGTTGACGACGCAGGAGTTCCTCGCGGCGCTCGACACCAACCTGCAGAAGAAGATCAACGGATAGGACGCGGATGAGCGCTCCCCGCGTGGTCGGGGAGGGCGCCTGCTCACCGTGCCCCCCGCATGCTGGGTTAGGGCCGTCAAGGCCGTCCCGGGTCCGTCCGGGACGGCCTTTCGCATGCTCGGGGACGGGACGGCATGCCGGTGGGTGTACCTGGGCGTCGGCGGGTAGGTGCCGCGCGATAGCCTGAGCCGGAACTATCTCGACGGCGAGAGAAACCGCGGCGGCGCGGCTCTTCGGCGGTCGGGTTCGAAGGATGGCCGCCTGAGCCCCGTCAGGTCACTGCAGGAGAAGAAGGACAATGACGCGCACCCCAGTCACCGTCACCGTAACCGGCGCCGCGGGCCAGATCGGCTACGCACTGCTGTTCCGCATCGCGTCCGGGCACCTGCTCGGCGCGGACGTGCCCGTACGCCTGCGCCTGCTGGAGATTCCGCCGGCGGTCAAGGCCGCCGAGGGCACCGCGATGGAGCTGGACGACTGCGCGTTCCCGCTGCTGTCCGGCATCGACATCTTCGACGACGCGACCAAGGCGTTCGACGGCGTCAACGTCGCACTGCTCGTCGGCGCCCGCCCGCGCACGAAGGGCATGGAGCGCGGCGACCTGCTGGAGGCCAACGGCGGCATCTTCAAGCCGCAGGGCGAGGCCATCAACGCGGGCGCGGCGGACGACGTCAAGGTGCTGGTGGTCGGCAACCCCGCCAACACCAACGCCCTCATCGCGCAGTCGCACGCTCCCGACGTCCCGGCCGAGCGCTTCACCGCGATGACGCGCCTCGACCACAACCGCGCCCTCGCGCAGCTGTCGAAGAAGGCCGGCGTCTCCGTCGCCGACATCAAGAAGATGACGATCTGGGGCAACCACTCCGCGACCCAGTACCCGGATATCTTCCACGCCGAGATCGCCGGCAAGAACGCCGCCGAGACGGTCAACGACCAGAACTGGCTGGAGAACGACTTCATCCCGACCGTCGCCAAGCGCGGCGCCGCGATCATCGAGGCGCGCGGCGCCTCCTCCGCCGCGTCCGCCGCGTCGGCCGCTCTCAACCACGTCCACACCTGGGTGAACGGCACCGCCGACGGCGACTGGACGTCCATGGCGGTCGTGTCGGACGGCTCCTACGGCGTCCCCGAGGGCCTGATCTCGTCCTTCCCGGTCACCACGAAGGACGGCAAGTGGGAGATCGTCCAGGGCCTGGACATCAACGACTTCTCCCGCACCAAGATCGACGCCACGGTGAACGAGCTGTCCGAGGAGCGCGACGCCGTCCGCAAGCTCGGCCTCATCTGACCCACCGAGCAGCCGAGCCCCGGACCCCACCAGGCCCGGGGCTCGTCCCGTCTCCGCCCCCCGCCCAGGCATGCCGCCCTCTGCGGTGGCTCCCTGAGCACAAATGGCAAGCACGGCCGGCGTGCGCATTGGTTGGACCCGGTTGGTGAGTACGGCAGGCGTCCGCAGATGGTGGGCGCGGTGGGCATGCGGAGCTGGTGGGTATGGCTAGTGGGGACGATCGACGGGCACGATCGCACGACCTCAGTAAGCCTCCAGGGACGAGGTCGGCGTACAGGAACTGCTCGAGCCAGCCGACCGCCCGCCCGACCGCCCGCCTGTGCGCCGACCCGCTGCCCGGAGGACGACCGACATACGGCGTGGCCGCTGGCCGAGGGATTGCCGGGGCACCGCCGCTGGGTCGCCGGTGGCCGCGGCCACCGGCGTCCGCCACGCCCTCGGTGACTTCATGGCTGCCTACCGGGACGGCGAGCGGGCGCTGCGCGGACTGGAAGCCCGCGAGTTCTGGGGCGCCAGCCGAACTGCGCGGCAGTTCCGCCGACCTGTCACTGGCCATATGCCCGTTGAACTCCGCGAGCGTCGGTGAGTCGGCCTTTGCTGAAACCGCAAGGATTCAGGCCTCATCGTGGCGAGCTGGCAAAGCTGAGTGTCGTACCGCCCACAACGTCTCGACACGTATCGCAGGATGGAGTCACCGTGCCCGCCACGTCCGGCCGCAAGCGCCGCTCCGATACCCCGCCGCCCCGGACCGGAAGCAGCGAGGCGGAGGTGCTGCGCGGATTCCTCGACTACCTACGGACGTCGATCGCCGCGAAGGTCGAAGGCGCTCCAGAACCGCAGGTGCGGACGGCTGCTGTACCGTCCGGCACGAACCTGCTCGGCCTGCTCAACCACCTGACATTCGTCGAACGCGCGCTCTTCCTCGGGGACGACGTCACCAACTGGCAGGCGACGTTCAAGGCAGCGCCGACGGACAGTGTGGCCGATGTCGTCGCCCGCTACCGCGAGACGGTCGAGCGCGCGAACGAGGTGCTCGACGGGTGCACCGACCTTGCCACACCGATTCCCCGGCCGAGGCCGGGACGCTCCGCCCCCAGCGTCCGCTGGGCGCTCACCCACATGATCGAGGAAACCGGCCGTCACGCCGGCCACGCGGACATCCTTCGCGAACTCATCGACGGCACAACCGGCCGCTGAGCGTCCCTCCGATCAGGCGAGCCAGCTCGTCCAGTCGCAGCCTGTCGTCTCCGGACGTGACCGTCAGCCCATACCGTCCGACGACGGCCCCGCCAACCGCACCCCTCACCCGAAGCCGTCCCTGGCCATTCGAGTGATCGGAGCGGCTCATCGAGGCTCCCGAACACCGGCCGACCGTCGCGGAAGACAGGTTGCAAGCGCTCTGCTTCCTCCGGCCGGCAATCCCGCGACTGCAGAAAAGACCCTCTGCAATCGCTGGCCGTCCAGTTTCTGTCGGTTGATGACTCAGGGACCCTTTTTCGCGGGGTCGAGCAGCCGCACGAGTAACGGACGCCGAGCGAGCGCACCTTGGGTGAGTGCTGTGTGAGTAGCTATCGAAGGAGTAGGTGCTGGGGACGGCGCTGCGTGCGGGGCCGCCCTCCAAGAACTACCTACACAACCCATCCCCGAAGAAGTGATGTCCGAGATTCCCGAAATTCCATTCATGGTGACATTTGTCGTACTTTCGCGAGTGACGCAGAAACGGCAATATTCGAATCGGTATTCGATGTAATAGCGGGCTGCGTCAGGTAAAATGGGGGTCATGGAAGCGGCCGGGATCGACCTTGCTGCGGCGTCCACCACCGAATTGGTGAACGCCGCGTCGGCGATCGCGGCCGAACTCGCCCGCCGCACCCCACCCGACTCCGCGGCCGCGTGCATGGGGCTGGCGGAGGCTCTCGCTGTGGCCGGTGATCTGCAGGAGGCGGCGCTCGCCGGCCTGGTGGGTGTGGTGGATCGGGGCCGGGAGGTGCAACGGTGGGGTTTCCCCTCCACCCGGGCGTGGCTGCGGTCCCGCCTCGGGATGCGCGATGCCCGCGCCAAGGAGCGGGTGACCCTGGCCCGGCAGCGGCACCGCCTCACCGAAGTGACCGGACGCTGGACGGCCGGGACCCTGTCCACCGGGTACGCCGCCACCATCGCCGGCGCCGTCACCCGCCTCGACGACGCCGATTGCGCGGCCGCGCAGGACATTCTGCTGGGTCTGGTCGATCAGGGGTGCTCGGCGGGGAAGGTCGCCTCGTTCGGCCGCCGCATCCGCGACGTCATCGCCGAACGCGACGGCCGCGAACAGGCCCCCGACACCGACACCCGCCGCGGCTACGAGCATTCCTGGATCGACTCCACCCGATCCCTGGACGGCGGCCGCTACATCCGAGGCTGGCTGAACGCCGAAGACGCCGCCATCTGGGACGGCACCCTCACCCCGCTCGCCAAGCCCGCCGGGACCGACGACCGGCGCGACGTGTCCGAACGCACCGCCGCCGCGTTGAGCAGTGTCCTGTCGGGCGGACACAAGGCCACCAAGGTGACGGTCATCTGCGACCTGGACACCCTCACCGGCGCCACCACCCCCGCCCGCCTCACCGACGGAACACCCATCCCCGCCGCACAAGCCCGCCGCATCGCCCTCACCGCCGGAGTCTCACCCCTCCTCCTCGGACACCGCAACACCCCCCTCTACCTCGGCCACCGCGTCCGATTCGCCAGCCCCGGCCAACGCCAAGTCCTGGAAACCCTCTACCCCACCTGCGCCGCCGAAGGCTGCCAAGTCCCCGGCACCCTCTGCGAAGTCGACCACGTCCACGGCTGGGCCCTCGGCCACAACCCCACCGACATCGACCAACTCACCCTCACCTGCGGATGGCACAACCGCTGGAAAGCAGCCAACCCCGACCGCATCCACATCACCACCCAAAACGGACGCCACACCTACCGCATCAAAGCCCCACCCGACACCACCACCCACCCACCACCCTGGCTCCAAGCCGCCTAACCACGGCAGCCCGAGATCGTGATCTAAGCCGGTAGCGGCCGGTGTCCGTAACGTAGGACGGCCGCCCGATGATCCTCGAATTGTGACGCAAGAAGAATTCTTGGCGGCTGCCGTCGCCATGGTCGAGGTCGGGGCATGGCCCGTCACCTCGGTGAGTTGATGGGCCTGATGGCCGAGTGCTTTCGCAGGTGGAAACCCTGCACCCAGCTCCGCAAATATGTTGCGCATTGATGAGCGACCTGCCGCGCAAGAACTGCTGGAGCATCGCCGACACGCCGGCGACGCCACGCCCGGCAGGATGCAGCAGCTGCTGAACGCAGCCAAATGGGCACCATGGCCGCGATGGCCGCGATGGCTGCGGTCCGGACGCTGGTGTGCCAGCGGTTGGACGACGGCGACGCGGCCGCGATCCTGGACGAGTCCGGACAGGAGAAAAAGGTGGGCACCCGAACCGTCGGCGTCAAACGCCAGTACGTCCGCTGCGCGGGCCGGGTCTCCAACGCCATCAACGTCGTGTACTGCAACTTCGCCACCGCCGCCGGGCACGCGCTGGTGGCGCTCGCCCGCCCGGAGAGCGGTGCCAGCGCCATCCGCAAGGCCGCCGTGGGAGGCCGCGTGGCGGCGCGGATCGAGCGGGACGGGCCCGTCACGACGGTGATCATGTCCCGTTCCGAGGCCAGGAACGCCCCGCGAGCAAGCCACCGACCCCGACCGGGGCGAACGCGACCAGGTACCCCAGACAGGTGGTGTCCGCGACCAAGCCTGAACTGGGCGGCCAGATCGGCGGTTGAGGGTTTGTCTTGGCTGATCTGCACGCCGAACAACGGCTTCCGCCGCGGGTGACCGGCGACGAGGTCTACGGCGCCGACCCGAAACTACGCGCATGGCTGGAGAACCCGCAGGTCGGCGCCGGTTATGTGCTGGGAATCGCAATCGCCAGGTCGGCGCCGATCGCCTTCACCCCGATCGCCTTCACCCCGATCGCCTTCACCCCGATCGCCTTCACCCCGATCGCCTTCACCCCGATCGCTTTCACCCCGATCGCTTTCACCCCGATCGCTTTCACCCCGATCGCTTTCACCCCGATCGCTTTCACCCCGATCGCCTTCAGCCCGACCGCCAAGGGCAGGGCCGACGACGTGCTGAAGACGCTGATGGCCTCGGACTACTGGGTGATTGATTCGTGCGGGGTCGGGTCCAAGGGCGAACGCCGCTACGCCGGGGCGTGGATCGGCACCGCCGATGCCCGCCGCTACCTGCTGACCTGCCCGGAGCCTGACTCCCGATGCCAAAAGCGTCCGCGAGGTGGCGTTCTACCTGTGCTTCGTCCCCCAGGGACGGCGGCTGGTGATGCTGCGGACACTTGTGCGGATCGCCGGTCGCAGGTGGCCGATCGAGGAGGACTTCCAGACCGGAAAGCCGCCTTCGGGCTGGACCACTCCCAGGTCAGGACCTACCCGACGCTGCTTCGCTACCTCGTGCTGGCCCTGGCCGCCCTGGCCGTCTGCGCCATCGCCGCCGCCCAAGCCGCACCGCCATTTGCGGCCGCACTGCCGCCCGCGCCGCACCGCCGTCTGCGCCCGCGCCACCGGTGGCACGATTGGCACCCGCCTGTCCCGGCGATGATCCACCCGCTGCCCCAGGCATGCTCTCGTTGGCGGTCCACGACGTGAAACGCCTGGTCAATCTACTCACTCGCACCTGGCTCGGCCTGCAACACGGCCTGAACACCACCTGCGCTGGCATCTCTGGTTGACGATGTCTCCAAGGCCGCGCCCGCTGGTGCCACCAACGAGCCCGACGCCCTGCGCGCTCGCGACCGGCGTCAGCCGACCGTGACGAGATCACCGTCTCGGACTGCCGTACTAGCTAGGGGAAGAAGCCGCGTGTGTATGGGTCGGTGAGGGTATTCAGCGCGGCGAGGTCGCCGGTGGCGGTGATCTTGCCTGCGCGCATGAGGACCAGGCGGTCGGCGACGTCGGTCGCGGTGAGCATCGGGACGTCGTGGGTGATCGCCAGGACGGCGGCTCCGCCGGCGGCGTACTTGTACAGCGTCACCCACACCTCGTAGGCGAGTTCGGTGTCGAGGGAGGCCGTCGGTTCGTCCGCGACCAGGATGTCCGGGGCCGGGAGCAGCGCGGCGGCGAGTGCGGCGCGCTGGATCTGGCCGCCGGAGTGCTCGCCGGGATAAAGGTCGAACAACTCGGTGGGATAGCGCGCTGCCGTGCAGGCGCGCTCGATGGTCCATCGGCCGTGGTGGCGTTCCAGATCGTGCAACTGCGCGCCGACGGTCTCTGTGCTGGAGAAGGCGTCGACGCCTGCTTGGGGCAACAGGCCGATGGTGCGGCCACGGAGGCGGCGCCATTGTCGCTGATCCCGGACGAGGGTGCCGTTGACCAGAACGTGGCCGGTGCTGCGGGCGGGCTCTGGCAGCAGCCCGGTGAGTGCGGCGGCGAGCATGGACTTGCCGCAGCCCGATTCACCGAGGAGGGCGGTGATCTGCCCGTCTGGCACGGCGATGTCCACCGAGTCGAGGACGGTCTCGCTCCACCGGCCGGTGTCGACGTGGACCGTCACGTTCCGCAGTTCGGCACCCACCGCACCGTCCTTCGCCACTAGACATATGGCGCCTCAGGATAGGCCCGCACGCGTCGGAATCGTCATCGGCGAATCGTTCGTATCGGCTACTACGCCAAGGCGAGCTTCGTTACTCTTGACCGGCCTGCTGACCATTGCCTGCCCGAACCATGACAGTTCGCATGCCTGGAGTAGAGATCCTATGAGCCCTCCGAACCGGGTCGCCCAGGCCCTTGGAACGCAGACCACCGGTACGCCGGGGCCTGTCACGTCGCCTGGGGGCCGTACGCCTCCGTCCATGGGGCCGGCGCAGCCGAAGTCGCCGTTCGGCAACATGCCGGTCTCGACGGGGTCGGGTGAGGTGCGCTTCAAGCCGGACGACCTTGTGCGGCTGGGCGGCGAACTCGTCGGCAGGCTGGGGGACGACCTGACCCAGGCGCGGCGCCATGTGAACGCCGCGCCTCGCGAGGTCGAGGCGGGCGCGTTCACGACGTTCTGCGCCCACCTGGCGCACGCCTACGTGCAGGGCGTGGAGTACGCGGACGTCGATCTGGTGACGAAGCTTCGCCAGTTGAAGGAAGTCCAGGACGGGCTGAACACCACCGCCAAGATCATGAAGGCGGCCGAGGAGAAGAGCGCGCCGAAGAGCCAGTAGGTCTTCGGCCTGAGCGGAAGCGGTTCCCCCATGGCTCCCAGTGGAATGGGCAATCTGGCCGAGATGGCCAAGATCGCCTTAGACACCTCGACGGCTGCGGCCTTCGTGATCCCGTCGGCGTGGCCGTCGGTCTCGGTCATGTACATGGCGCAGTCGGACCCCGCGCAGCTCTGGGACGCGGCCGAGGACTGGAAGAAGGCCGTCGACAAGATCAAGGCGGCGCGCGACCGGATCGACGACGAGCTGCGCTCGCTGCCGCACGACAGCTGGTACGGCAAGGACCGCGACGCCTTCGAGAAGAAGATGAACGACTACGCGAATCAGCTGATGCTGGCGTTCGCGTACGCGTTCGTCATGTTCATCGTGCTCACGATCATGGCGCTGCTGATCGCCGTGTTCATCATGATGATGGTGGTGTGCGCGTTCGTCCTCGCGTTCTTCGCCGCGTGGGTGATCATCGCCTGGGCCTTGCTGCCGGTGCCGGGGTACGGCCAGGCGTATCTGGCCACGGTTCAGACGGCTGCACGGCAGGCCGCGCAGAGCGTCCGGCAAATCCTCCGCATGGGCGAGATGGCGCTGGAGAAGACCGGCACGGCGTGCGCGGCAGCCATCGCCGCCGCCACAGGGGTCGACGTGCTTGGCCAGATGCTCACAGGCAACACCAACGCATTCCCGGACTTTTTCGAGGCGACCGTCCGCAGCGCCGACGACGTGGCCATCAGCCGACTCGCCCTCATCGAGCAGAAGCTCACCGGGCAGCTGATGCGCGGCCGCGCCGTCGGCGGCACGGGGTATGGAAAGTGGCGGCTTCCCATGCAACGGCTCCCGCAGAAGTGGAAGACGCTCTGGTCCGGCCTCGGCGGCGCGAAAGGGGTCGCGGACACGGGCATCCCCTACGCTCCCGAAGGCATCCTGAACCCTGGCGCGCCCTGGGGTAACAAGGGGATCACATCGATCACCGGTCAGGAGGGGTACGGGGACGACTACGTTAAACGGACGAACCCGATCCCGGCGGACACGGGCAAGGAACTCGGCTGATGACCCTTCCCGAGGATTTCAAAGTCGTTATCGGGGACCCCAAGCGAGATGCGCCGATGATGCTCGCCCTTGTGGCGCTTTTGTGTGCCCTGTGCACGTGGGGAGCAGTGGCTGTGGACAACGGCTGGCGTTTCGTGCTGGCTGTGCTGGCGGTCCTGCTCGTCGCGTTGTTGCTGCTGGGCGTCTACCCGCTCCTGCCCGGGAACGAATTCATCGTTTACGTCGACGCTACGGGCCTGGTCGTGACGAGGGGTAGGAAGCCCGCGCAGATCCTTCCGGCCGAGCGGTTCCAGCGGTTCGAGGTCATCGACCCAGGGGACGGCGGGGCGGTGCAACTGAAACTGCGCTACAGCAGGGACGAAGCTTACGAGCCACCGCGCGCGATTCGTGGCATGGAGGAGATTCCGGGCCGCCTCTTGCTCGCAGTGGTCAAGGACGAGGACGGGTTCGGCTCCCTCAGCCTGGAGGATCTGTGGCGGCTTCGCCGGTTCGTCGAGGAGACGGGCATGGGCTCGTGGGAGGCGGAACCCCGCCGCTACTGACAGGCGGAAATGTCAGCGCTGCTGGAAGGCCCGCCGCATGTTGTCGATGATCGCGGTGGTCTCCTGGAGAGTGCCTTCGAAGGTCGTGTGCATGTCGGTGATGAAAGCGGCGGCCTCCTCCGCACTGGGCGGTGCCGCCATCTGCTCGCCGTCAGGCCCGAATGACTCGGTCGTCAACTCGGCCGCCCGGCGTTCGAACTCCCGCTTGGCGTCTTGCGCGGTCGCGGTGATCAGTTCGCCGAGTTCGGCGGCGGGCATGCGCAGGGCCCTCGGGTCGAGGTCGACGCCGGCGAGACCCGCGCCGGTCCAGCGGGCCTTCACCCGGCCGTCGGCGGATTCGGCCTCGGCCTCCAGTTCCTCGATCCGCCGCCGCAGATCTTCGGAGTTGGCGGCGAACTGCTGCGCGCTGTCGGCCAGCGCGGCGAAATCGAAGACCATGTTCTCTCTCGTTTCGTCGGGGGTGTCGAGTGGCCCGGTCACGGAGTGCGCTGGGCTTGGAGTTCGGCCGCGACCTCGGCGGCTATTGCGAGGCCCATGAGGAGGAAGCGCCAGCGGTCGCTGTCGTCGGGGCATTTGATCGTGGTCATGCCGCCGCTCGTCGAGATGTGCCCGACGGGCATGTTCCGGACGTCCATGACCTCGAAGTTGGTGTAGAGGAAGTTGCCGCGGATGCTGCCGAAAGGTTCCGCGTCCGCGTCCGCCGCCTGGAACAGGTTCGCGGTCATGGCTTCCCGGCCGGTGCGCCGCACGGTCGCGATGCGGGCCTCGGAATCGTCCTCGATCCAGAGGACGTCGATGTCCCGCGTCCGCTGCGATGGCATCCGGAACAGCGGGGCTCCGTCCGGTGACAGGACGCGCACCTCCTGGTCGGAGCGCGAGAACATGGCGCGGAAAGACCAGCGTGGACGTTCGACGACCGCGAACTCGTCTCCCTTCCAGTCGACGAACTTGTCGCCCGTCATCAGGAAGTGGCACCGGTCTTTCTCCTGGGAGCTCATCGTCCGCCTTCGGGTCGGTCGGCCCGTTCATGTGGGAGGGCGACCGAGTTTAGTGGCGTCGCGGCGGCCTGCGGAAGGAAAGGCGTACTGCGGTGGCGGCTTTTTCGCGGACGCGATCACTTGCGTTTGGGTGGGCTGCCTATGGCGATCGAGAAGACGAGGATGAGGCCGGCGATGGCCGTTACCTGTAGTTCTCCGGTCGTTGACATCTCTGATTTGGGCCCGCCGATCGGGGCGAATCGTCCGGCTGGGTCGAGGACGACGGGAATGGTGTCGCCGCGCTCGCGGCCTTCGCAGTTCGACGCGTACTCGCGGGGGAGCGGGGTGCCGTCGGGGCGGTGCAGTGTGCAGTGGTGCTGCGGTTTGCCCTTGTGGCCGCCGGTCGTCCAGGTCTTGGCCACGATCGCGTCGGAGTCGGCGCCGACCAGGGTCATCGTGACGTCCCGGACGGCGATGACGCCGACCGCGTAGAGGGTGAACAGTGCCAGGTAGCCGAGCGTCAGGGGCACGGCCCTGAACCGGAACGGCCGCCCCGAGCCGTACAGCAGGCCCATGGCGACGGCCGAGCAGACGCAGCCGACGATGGCGAGCAGTGCCGCGTTCGCCATGCCCCACCACAGGTAGCCGGCCGAGGCCGCCGCCAGGCCGAGCAGGGCGATGACCAGCGTCCGGGCTCCGCGCCAAAGGGCGGGCAGGGCGTCGGTCATGCGTCCTCCGGGCGGCGGTCATTCGTCCTCTGGGCGTCGGTCGTGCGTCCTCTGGGCGGCGGTGGGGCGGGTGATCGGACGGTAATCGGCACCGTAGTGGTCACGAAATGATCTGAAGGCGTCGGTACCGGTCGCTAGTGTTTGATCGCTCGGAAAGCGATCGGGGAGGCGGATGGTGGCGGAACAAGCGTTTCAGGTGGATCTGCGCGGCGTGGTGGATCTGCTGAGCCGCCATCTTTACGCCAGCCCGCGCGTCTACCTGCGGGAACTGCTGCAGAACGCGGTGGACGCGATCACCGCGCGGGGCGACGGCGGCCGGGTCGGGATCGAGACCGGCGGCGGGACGCTCCGGGTCCATGACGACGGGGTCGGGCTCACCGAGGACGAGGTCCACACGCTGCTGGCGACCATCGGGCGGTCGTCCAAGCGGGACGAGCTGGGCTTCGCCCGGCACGACTTCCTCGGCCAGTTCGGTATCGGGCTCCTGTCGGCCTTCCTCGTCGCGGACGAGATCGAGGTCGTCACCCGGTCGGCGCGGGGCGGCGACGCCGTCCGGTGGACGGGCCGCTCCGAGGGTAGCTACCAGGTCGAACCGGGCGAGCGCGACGAGCCCGGCACGACGGTCACCTTGCGGGCGCGGCCGGGGGCGCAAGAGTTGCTCGCCCCGGAGGCCGTGGCCGAGCTGGCCCGCACGTACGGGTCGCTGCTCCCCGTCGAGCTGACCGTCGACGGCGCGCCGATCACGGGGGACGGGCCGCCGTGGCAGGCGTCCCATCGTGATCCGGCCGGGCGCCGGCGGGCGCTGGAGCAGTACTGCGAGGAGCTCTACGGGTTCACGCCGTTCGACGTGGTCGACCTCGACGTGCCCGAGGCGGGGCTGACGGGCGTCGCGTTCATCCTGCCCGCGCCCGTCTCGCCGACCGCGCGCGCCTCCCATCGGGTCTACCTGAAGCGGATGCTGCTGGCCGAGAGCGTCGAAGGGCTGCTCCCCGAGTGGGCGTTCTTCGCGCGGTGCGTCGTCGACGCGGGCGAGCTGCGGCCCACCGCCAGCCGCGAGGCCCTCTACGAGGACGAACTGCTCGACGCGACCCGGCAGGCCCTCGGGGACGTCCTGCGGCAGTGGCTGGTGAAGCTGGCCGAGACCGACCCGGCGAGCCTCCGCGCGTTCCTGCGGCTGCATCAGCTCGGCGTGAAGGCGATGGCGCTGCACGACGACGACATGCTGCGGATCGTCGACCGCTGGCTGGAGTACGAGACGTCCGCCGGGCCGATGACGCTGCACGAGTTCCGCCGCCGCCATCCGGACGGCCGGTTCACCACCGGCGTGGACGAGTTCCGGCGGCTGTCGGCGGTCGCGGGCGCGCAGGGCGTCGGGCTGGTCAACGGCGGCTACGTGCACGACACCGAGATCATCGAGCGGCTGCCCGACCTGGACCCCGACATCCGGCTGGCCCGGCTGGACGCGGCGGAGCTGACCACCACGTTCGGCGTCCTCGACCCGGCGGCGGAGCTGGCGCTGCGGCCGTTCCTCGCGGCGGCGCAGCGGGCGGTGGAGCGGCTCGGCTGCGAGGTGGTGGTCCGCGACTTCGACCCCGCGTCCCTGCCCGCGCTGTACCTGACCAGCCGGGACGCGCAGTTCCGGGAGGAGCTGACGCGGGCGCGGGAGGAGGCCGGCGAGCTGTGGGCGGACGTCCTCGGCGCCGTCGCCCCCACCGGCGTCGAACGGCCCCAGCTGGTGCTGAACTACCGCAATCCGCTGGCCCGGCGCATCACCTCGCTCGGCGACGGCGGGCCGGTCGAACCGGCCGTCCAGGCCCTGTACGGGCAGGCGCTGCTGCTCGGCCACCATCCGCTGCGGCCCGCCGACACGGCGGTGCTGAACCGTTCCTTCATCGGCCTGCTGGAGTGGGCCGTCCACTCCCCGGAGGACCCCACGTGAGCACGGACGACGTCTACGCGCTGATGGCGCGTTCGCAGGAACTGCCCTACGGGGAGGCCCGCACCGTCCTGGTCGAGGACGCGCTGCGCCGCGCCGAGGCGGCCGGTGACGACGTGCTGGCGTTCCACGTCCGCGTCCGGCTGACCGACGCGTACCGGTACGGCGGCGAGCCCGCGAAGGCGTTCGCGACGTTCAGCCGGACGCTCGCCGACCACGACCGCGACCCGGGCCGGTTCGACGAGACGCACGGCCTGCTGTGGCAGATGAAGGCGATCGTCAGCTCGCTCACCCTCTTCCCGGAGATCCCGCTGGACCGCACCTACGCCGTCCTGGACGACATGGAGCGCCGCTACAAGGCCGGCGGGCACAGCCTCCAGGCGGTGTACCACTACCGCAACGTGGTGGCGCGGCACGTCGGCGACGGGACGGCCGACGACTGGTACGTGAAGTGGCGTTCCGCCGAACGCGACGAGCTGTCGGACTGCGAGGGCTGCGACCCCACCGGCATGGCCCGGCACCTCGTCGAGGCCGGCCGCCACGAGGAGGCGTTCGAGGTCGCAGCCCCCGTCCTGAGCGCGCAGCTGAACTGCAACGAGCAGCCGCAGTCGATCCAGACCGCGCTGCTGCCCGTCTACCTGCGGACGGGCCGCGCCGACCAGGCCGCCGACGCGCACCGCCGCGCCTACCGGGTGCACCGGACGCGGCTCGCCGACCTCGCCGACGTCGCCGAGCACCTGGAGTTCTGCGCGGTCACCGGCAACGAGGCGCGCGGCCTGGAGATCCTGCAGCGGCACATCGGCTGGCTCGACCGCGCCCCGAGCGCCCACGCGGACATGGAGTTCTCCGCCGCGGCGGCCCTCCTGCTCGGCCGGGTGGCGGCCGCCGGGCACGGCGCCGCGACCGTCCGCCGGCCGGGTCCGGAGGGGCGGGCGGCGGACGTGCCGCTGGACGAATTGCGCGCCGAACTGGCGGAACGCGCGACGGCACTGGCTGCCCGGTTCGACGCGCGCAACGGCACGTCCCACCAGGGCGACAAGGTGCGCGCCACGCTGGCCGCCGAGCCGGTCGTCGACTTCGTCCCGCTCGCGGCCCACCATCGCCGCCCCGCACCCCCGGCCCAGGCCCGCGCGCAGGCCCCGGAGCCCGCCCCGGCGCAGGACGACCTGGCCGCCGTCGGCGACCTCGACGAGCTCCTCGACATCGGCGACCGGTGCCGCAAGAACGGCGACGTACCCGGAATGCTGGCGGCCTTGCACCGCTTCGACACCGTCGCCCAGGCAACCACCCCGCCCGACCCGGCCGACCCTACCGACCCGACTGACACGCCCGACGCGCCCGAGCCGAGCGGGCCGATCGGGCAGCCCGACCCGACTGGGCCGACACCCCTGCAGCGGGCACGGCGCTTGGACGCCCGGGGCGTCGAACTCGCCGTCGACGGCGACGGTGAGCAGGCGGCCGCGGTCTGGGACGAGGCGTCCCGGCTGTTCGGCGAGCTGGGCGACGAGACGCGCCGGCACCGCACGCTCGGCCGCCTCGGCGCGATGCGCATCGACCTCGGCGACGAGGGCGGGTTCGACCTGCTGGTCACCGCGGCCGGACACTTCACCGCGAACCCCGGGGAGGCCGCCGACACCGCGTCCGCGCTGCTCCGGCTCGCCACCGCGCACATCCGCTTCGACCGTCCCGGCGACGCCCTCGCCGTGCTGGACGGCGTCATCGCCGAGGACGTGCCCGACTACACCGGCGAGCTGTGGTTCCTGCGCGGGCAGGCGCTCCTGCTGATCGACCGCGCCGACGACGCGGCGGCGGCGCTGCGCCGGTCGATGGAGGCGGCGCGGGAGTCCGGCGATCCCGAGCTGGCCGCCTCGCCCGCGCTGCTGCTGGCCCGGACGCTGGCCCGCCGGGAGAGCGGCCCGGACGACGAGGTGTTCGCCCTCCTCGACGAGGTGATCGGCGTGCTGCCGGGGACGTCGCCGATGCGCGCGGCGGCGCATTCCGAGCGCGGCCTGGCGTTCCTCGCCGCCGACCGTCCCGCCGACGCGGTCGCCGACCTGGTGGAGGGCATCGCCGCGTGGACGGCCGCGGGCATGCACTCGCAGGCCGTCGAGCTCCGCGTGGACCTCGCCGCCGCCTACCTGTCCACGGACCGCGCCCTGGAGGCCGCCGAGGCCGCCGAGGAGGCGCTGCCGAACCTCGACGGCGGACTCGACGGCGACCCCGACGCCGGCCCCGACGCCGGCAACGCGCGGCGCTGCCGGCTGATCCTCGCGCACGCGCAGAAGCAGCTCGGCGAGGAGGACGCCGCGACCCTGTTCACCGGCCTCGCCGAGGACGCGGCGCGGACGGGCGAGCACGACGCCGTGGCGCACTTCCTCAACGAGGCCGCCGACGTCCTGACGGCCCTCGACAAGGACGCGCAGGCCGCCGAACGCTATGCGCAGGCCGCCGAGGCGTCCGAGAAGGCCGGCGACCCGTACGGCGTCGTCCGCGCCCGCCGCCGGGGCGCGGTGTGCCTGATGTGGAGCGGCGATCGGGACGGGGCCGTCACCGCGATGGAGACCGCCCGCGCGGCGCTGGCGGGCCTGCCGCCGGACAACGAGCCCGCCCGCGTCTGGGAGACCGCCCTGACCTCCTTCGAGCAGGCCCGCGTCCTGGCCCAGGCGGGACGGCTCGACGAGGCCGCCTCCCACGCGTCCGCCGCCGTGGACGGCTTCACCGCCATCGACCAGACCGAGCCCGCCGAGGACGCCGCCCGCCTCCTGGAGGAGATCCGCGCCGCCCTCGGCTGACCAGGGCCTTCCGGGCGCCCGTCCGCCTGCCTCAGCGGACGCGGCGGGCGCCGTCCGACGGGACGGCCTCCAGGAACTGCGGGGGTGTCCAGCCGCGCTTCTGGTAGGCCGCCGTGATGGCGTCGCGGACCTTCTCCGCGCGGGCCGCCGGGGTCAGGACGATGACGGAGCCGCCGAAGCCGCCGCCCACCATGCGCCCGCCGCGGGCGCCCGCCCGGAGCGCCGCGTCCACGGCGGCGTCGGCCTCCGGCCACGAGACCTCGAACTGGTCGCGCAGCGACAGATGGGACGCGTTCAGCAGCGCGCCGAACTCCGGCAGGGCGCCCGCGCGCAGCAGGCCGACACCGGCCTCCACCCGGTGGTTCTCGGTGACGACATGCTGGACGCGCCGCCGCAGCACCGGGTCGCGCAGCGTCCCCAGTGCGGCGGCCAGGTCCTTGACGTCGCGGAGCGCGTCCACGCCCAGCAGGGACGCGGCCTCCTCGCACTCGGCGCGGCGGCGGCCGTACTCGCCGCCGGTCAGCGTGTGCGAGGCGCGCGTGTCGACCACCAGCAGCGTCAGCCCGGCGGCGGCCGGGTCGAACGGGACCTGCGACGACAGCCCGCTGCGGCAGTCGAGCATCAGCGCGTGCCCGGCCGTGCACAGCAGGGACGCCGACTGGTCCATCAGCCCGCACGGCACGCCGACCTGCTCGTTCTCCGCGCGCTGCGCCAGCCGCGCCAGCGCGGGACGGTCGATCTCGACGCCGTACAGGTCGCAGAGCGCCAGCGCCGTCGCGCATTCCAGCGCGGCGGACGACGACAACCCCGCACCCTGCGGAAGATCGGAGTCGATCAGCAGCGACACGCCGCCCACCCCGTGCTCGCCCGTCCGCTGCTCGCCCGTCCGCTGCTCGCCCGTCCCGTGTTGGCCCGTCCCGTGCTCGCCCTGCGCTTGCGGGCCCTGCGCTTGTTCGCGCTGCACTTGTTCGCGCAGTACGCGGGCCACGCCGACCGGGTATGCCGCCCAGGCGCGGTCGGTGGGCCAGCCCTCGGAGACGACCGGCGGGCCGTCCACTGGAGCGGTCACGGTGGTCGGGGCCTGGCGCGACCGCACCTCGATCATGCCGTCGTCGCGGCGTGCGGCGGCCACGGAGACCCCGCGCGACAGGGCGAACGGCAGCACGAACCCGTCGTTGTAGTCGGTGTGCTCGCCGATCAGGTTGACCCGGCCGGGTGCGCGCCAGACCCCGTCCGGCGCGTGCCCGAACGCCGCGGTGAAGTCCTCGATCATCGGGACCGCAGGAAGGTCCAGGCGTCGTCCACCATCGTGCGCAGGTCGCGTTCGGGCTTCCAGCCGAGCTGCGACTGGATCTTGTCCGACGAGGCGATCAGCACGGCCGGGTCCCCGGCGCGGCGTGGCGCCACCTCGGCCGCGATGTCGCGGCCGGTGACCTCGCGGCACACCTCCACGACCTCCCGGACGGAGTAGCCGGTGCCGCTGCCCAGGTTGAATACCTGGTGCGCGCCCGGCTCGCAGGCGTCCAGCGCCAGCAGGTGCGCGCGGCCGAGGTCGACGACGTGGATGTAGTCGCGGACGCAGGTGCCATCGGGCGTCGGGTAGTCGTCGCCGAACATCTTGACCGCCCCGCCGTCGCCCTGCGCGATCTTCAGGACGTTCGGGATCAGGTGGGTCTCGACGGTGTGCCGCTCGCCCTGCCGCCCGTAGGCGCCCGCCACGTTGAAGTACCGCAGCGACACGCCGCCGATGCCGTGCAGCCGCGCGTACTCGGCGAGGGCCGTGTCGATCGCCAGCTTGGACGCGCCGTAGGGGTTGGTCGGACGGGTCGGGTCCGTCTCCAGGATCGGCGTCGACTCCGGCTCCCCGTAGGTCGCGGCCGTCGAGGAGAACACGATCCGGGGGACGCCGGCGGTGCGCATCGCGTCCAGCAGCGCCAGCGACTCGCCGAGGTTCTTGTCCCAGTACAGGCCGGGCTTCTCCACCGACTCGCCGACGAGGGACCTGGCCGCGAAGTGCAGCACGGCCTCGAACCCGGCCCCGGCGAGGAGGTCGGCGGCCGTGTCGCGCAGCGTGCCGCGCACCAGCCGGGCGCCCTCGGGGACGGCGTCCTCGTGCCCGGTGGACAGGTCGTCCAGCACGACGACCTCGTGCCCCGCCTCCAGGAGCAGAGCGGAGACGACGCTGCCGACGTAGCCGGCGCCTCCGGTGACGAGCAGCTTCACTGACTGACCTCCACGATGAATGCGGGCACGGTACTTGGAGCAGGATGAACGCGAGCACGGCTAATCCGGACCATGGCGAATCCGGACCACGACGAATCCGGACCATCGCGGATGCGGGCCACCGCGAATTCGGACCCCGGGGGCCCGTCCAGGCTATCCGGAAGGCCGATCGGGGAAGGCTGAACCCATGGACCGGACGCCGCCCCGGCCCCCCGCGGGCCCCGTGCGTCCGCTCGTGCGCCCGCTGGTGTGGCTGCTGTCGCACTCGGCCGACCTCGTGGTCCGGCTGTCGGGCGGCGACCCGGACGCGCTGCGCGAGGAGATCACCGCCGAGCGGATGCGGGCGCTCATCGCCGAGAACACCCAGCTCACCGCGGAGGAGCGGACGCTGATCGGGGAGGTGTTCGCGGCGGGGGACCGGCCGCTGCGCGAGGTCCTCGTACCGCGCACCGAGGTGGTGTTCCTGGACACCGCCCTCCCGCTGCGCGCCGCCGCCGGTCTCGCCGCGCGCAGCCCGCACTCCCGGTTCCCGGTCTGCCGCGAGTCCCATGACGAGGTGGTCGGCTTCGTCCACATCCGGGACCTGCTGGCCCCCGGCGCGGAGGCGGAGAGCGCCGCCGTCGGCGATCTCGTCCGCCCGGTGAAGTTCCTGCCGCCCTCGAAACGGGTACTCCCGGCGCTGTCGGAGATGCGCCGCGAGCGCTGCCACCTGGCGATCGTCACCGACGAGTACGGCGGTGTCGCCGGGATCGTCACCCTGGAGGACCTGCTGGAGGAACTGATCGGGGACATCCGCGACGAATATGATGTGCAGGACGCGCAGGCACGGCGCCTGCACGGCGGGGTGGTCGAGGTCGACGGCCTGCTCAACCTGGACGACTTCGCCGCCGAGACCGGCATCCGGCTGCCGGACGGGCCGTACGAGACGGTCGCGGGGCACATCATGGCGGTGCTGCGCCGGGTCCCCGCCGAGGGCGACTCGGTGGAGGCCGGCGGCCGCCGCCTCGCGGTGGCCCGGATGGACGGCCGGCGGGTGGCCCGCGTGCGCGTCATGCCGCGGGCGACGCCGCAGGCCGTGCCGGTGCCGTCCGGTACGGCGTCCGGTACGCCGTCCGCGACCCTGCCGTCCGCGACCCCGCGGGCGGTGCCCGGCGACGAAGTTTCCACGTGACACCTGAGAGAATCGTGCCCATGCCCGAAGCGCCCAGCCAGCCAGCGTCCGGAACCACCGCGGCGAAGCCGCGCGTGCTGTCCGGCATCCAGCCCACCGCCGACTCGTTCCACCTCGGCAACTATCTGGGCGCGCTCCGGCAGTGGGTCGCGATGCAGGACACCCACGAGGCGTTCTACTGCGTCGTCGACCTGCACGCGATCACCATCGAGCACGACCCGGCGCTGCTGCGCCGCCGCACGAAGGTCGCCGCCGCGCAGCTGTTCGCGATGGGCCTCGACCCCGACCGGGCCCACGTGTTCGTGCAGAGCCACGTCCCCGAGCACGCGGAGCTGGCGTGGATCCTCGGCTGCCTCACCGGGTTCGGCGAGGCGGGCCGGATGACCCAGTTCAAGGACAAGTCGTCCAAGCAGGGCACCAGCGGGACCAGCGTCGGCCTGTTCACGTACCCGATCCTGCAGGCCGCCGACATCCTCCTCTACACCCCGGACCCGGCGTCCGGGGTGCCGCTGCGCGTCCCCGTCGGCGAGGACCAGCGGCAGCACCTGGAGCTGACCCGCACCCTCGCGGGCCGGTTCAACCACCGGTTCGGCGACACGTTCACGCTGCCGGACGCGCACATCCCCGAGGGCGCCGCGAAGATCACCGACCTGCAGGAGCCGGGCGCGAAGATGAGCAAGTCGGCGTCCTCGCCGCAGGGCATCATCGACGTGCTGGAGGAGCCCGGCCCGATGCGCAAGAAGATCATGCGCGCGGTCACCGACACCGGTTCCGAGGTCGTCTACGACGAGGAGAAGAAGGCCGGCGTCACCAACCTGCTGCGGATCTTCGCCGCGCTGGAGGGCACGTCCGTCCCCGACCTGGAGGCCCGCTACGCGGGCTCCGGCTACGGGCAGTTCAAGAAGGACCTCGCGCAGGTCGTCCTGGACACCTTCACCCCCATCAGGGAGCGCACGCTCAAGCTGCTGGACGACGAGGAGCACCTCGACCGCCTCCTCGCCCAGGGCGCCGGGCGCGCCTCCGAGGTCGCCGTGCGGACGATGGAGGCCGTGCGCGAACGGGTGGGATTCGTGGTACGTGGTCGCTGACCGCGCACCGCGCGACGCCGCCGCGGCGGGCCAGGGGGAGGCCCGCGGCGGGGCCCAGACCACGATGGTCGGGGGCATTCCGGCCGTGAGCGGCCCCGGCCGCCGTGCGATCGGCGTCGCGATCCCCATCCCCGACCCGCACGGCTCCTACCTGCAGGCCAGGCGCGCCTCGTTCGGCGACCCGCTCGCCCACGCCATCCCGACGCACATCACGCTGCTCCCGCCGACGGAGGTGGACGAGGCCGCGCTGGACGGCATCCACCGGCACCTCCTCGGCGTCGCGCACACCGAGCGCGCGTTCCCGATCAGATTGCGCGGCAGCGGAACGTTCCGGCCGGTGTCGCCGGTCGTGTTCGTGGCGCTCGCCGAGGGAATCGGCGGCTGCGAACGCGTCCAGGAGAGGGTTCTGTCGGGCCCCCTGGCCCGCCCGCTGCCCTTCCCGTACCACCCGCACGTGACCATCGCCCACCACCTGCCCGACGACGTGATGGACCGCGCCTTCAAGGAACTCGCCGGCTACGGCGCCGACTTCCACGCCTGGGGGTTCTCCCTCTACGAGCACGGCCTGGACGGCGTGTGGCGCCGCCACTGCGACTACATCTTCGGAGACGGCGCCGTCCTCGCGCCCGGTTACCGGTCCTGACCGCCGCGCGCCGCCGGATGAACGCTGGGTTGAACGATCGATTACCGAAAGTGGCATCGACGTGGGCGGTGTGGGTACGTTTCGTGCATGCGGCAGGTGATCAACAAGGTGCAGGGACGGATCGAGTCTCTGTTCGGTAAGGGAAAGGACCTGCTGCGCGACGCGCGGGCGGGCTGGCCGTGGCTCGACCACCAGGCCCGCGCCTTCGAGCGCTACCAGGAGCGGCGCGGCGACCGGCTCGCGGCCGCGCTCACCTGCTACGCCTTCCTGTCGTTCTTTCCGCTGCTGGCGCTGGCGTACTCGCTGCTCGGATACCTCGTCGGAGTCAGCGCGCAGGCCCGCGACTACTTCGTCCGGGCGATCAACTCGCAGCTGCCGGGTCTCGCGGGCCAGCTCCAGGTGGAGCAGATCGCCCAGTCGAAGACGGCGGTCGGGATCGTCGGCCTGGTCGCGCTGCTGTTCACCGGGCTCGGCTGGGTGCAGGTGCTGCGCGAGTCCCTGCGCGACATCTGGGGCAACGAGCCGGGCGGCGGCGGCAACTTCTTCCTGAAGCGGGTGTGGGACGCGGCCGTCCTGGCGTTCCTCGGCGTGATCCTCGTCTGCGGCATGGCGGTCACGACGGTCACGACGTCCGCCACGCACACCGTCCTTGGCTGGTTCGGGTGGGACCACGTGACCGGGGCCGGGACGGGGCTGCGGCTGCTGGCGCTGGCCATGGCCGTCCTGTTCGACACCGTGGTGTTCCTGGTGCTGTTCAGCCGGCTGTCGGGCACCCGCGCGCCGTGGCGGCGGATCATCCGGGGCGCGCTGTTCGGCGCCGTCGGGTTCGAGATCCTCAAGCAGGGCGCGGCGATCCTGCTCGCGCGGACGACGCAGAACCCCGTCTACGGGACGTTCGCCGTCCTGGTCGGGCTGATGGTGTGGATCAACATCGCGTCCCGGTTCGCGCTGTTCGCCGCCGCGTGGACGGCCACCCGCCGCGTCGTCCTCACCGCCGACGCCGAGAACCCCGAGAACTGCGCGGACAAGGCCGAGGTCGAGGCCCTCCACCAACGCGCCGACACCGACACCGACGACGAAACCGACCACGAAACCGACCACGAAACCGACACCGACGACGAGTCCTCGTCCGCGCGCTCCGCGCGGTGAGCTACCGGCCGGTGTCGCGGAAGCGGGCCGCTTCGAGGCGGCGACGGCGCCGCAGGACGACGAACAGCACGGCGATCGCCAGCAGGGCCCCGGCCGCGCCGCCGCCCACGAGCAGCCACCTGCGGGACGAGTCGTCCGAGGCGAGCGGGGCGTCGGGCAGCACGCCGCCGGTGTCGCCGTCCCTCTTGGCCTGCTTCACCTCGCCGGGCGGGACGAGCGCGCCGACCGGCTGCACCTTGCCGCGGGCGGCGAACCCCCAGTCCAGCAGCTTGGCGGCGTACGGGGACGGCGGGCGGTCCGCGTGCATCAGCGAGATCACGATGGTGTGCCCGCCGCGCCGCGCCTCGGCGACGAAGGTCTGCTTGGCGGCGATCGTGTAGCCGTTCTTGCCGCCGACCATGCCCGCGTAGGCCTCGCGCTCGCCCGCCAGCATGTGGTTGTGCGTGTGGATCGGGTACCCGCCGACCTTCTTGCCCTTCTTGCGCTGCTTCTTGGTGGGCGGCGCGGGGAAGGGGAAGTCGATGGCCTGCATGTAGGCGCGGTACTGGGGGTTCTTCATGCCCTGGCGCAGGATCAGCGCCAGGTCGTAGGCCGAGGTGTGCTGGGTGCGGACGTCCAGCCCGAGGTCCTTGTCGAGGCCGTTCGGGGACCCGGCGAGGGTGTCGTGGGCGTTGATCCGCTTCGCCTCGGCGTTCATGTCGGCGAGGGTCTTCTTCACCCCGCCGTCCGCCTCGGCGAGCGTGAACGCCGCGTCGTTGGCGGACATCATCAGCATCGCGTGGAACAGGTCGGAGACCTTGTACTGCATCTTCGGCGTCAGCCCGACCTTGGTGCCCTCGACGTCGCACGCCTTCTGCGAGGGCCGGACGAGCCGGTTCGGGTCCAGCTTGGGGATCAGCGTCAGCGCGGTCAGCGTCTTGATCGTGCTGGCCGGGAGGTAGCGGCCGTGCGGGTCCCTGGCGGCGAGGACCTCCCCGGTGTCGGCGTCCGCGATCAGCCAGGAGGAGGCTTTGATCTTCGGTACCGCCGGGACGCCGGGGGCGGCGTTGACGACGACGCCCCGGCCGGCGAGCTGCGGCCCGCCGACGGTCTCGACCCCGGGTGATGCCGTAGGCGCTAGGGCAGCGGGTGACGGCGCCGCGGTGGCGGGCGCCGCGACCAGCACGGGCGCGGCGGCGACGGCGGACACCGCGACCGGAATGGTGACCATCGTCAGGGCGCGGCGGACGCCGGCCGGCCCTCGTCGCTCGGCTCGCAAGCTCTCGACGCTCCTCTTTCCCGTGGGTGCGGAACCGCTCCCGACGCGCAGGCGCCCAACGCCCATGACTCCCCCGAAGACTAGGCGACGTATCCGGCGAAGGGGTACCCGACTGCGAAGACGGCAAGCACGGGACGGACGCGACGCATGACTCAGACGTGATATGACGGTACGTAAGGGACACTCGACCTTGGTCACGGTCCGTCACGCCAGGTAGTTTGGGACGGGCTGACTAGTTCGATCTAGTGGTGTCCCGAACAAGATCGATGACCGAAAAGTAGGACCCCCGGGCGTCCGCCCCCGCCCGCATGAGTCAAATGATCCGCAAAGGGCATGGACAACCGGCAGGGTGGCGGGCACGGGCGCCATCATGGAGCGAACACGTGACCTGGACCGGCGTTTGTCCAGGCTTAGGGACCCGCTGGCTGAATTGCGCCACGTGCCACGCAACGACCTGCAAGGATTGTGGACGGAGGTTGGCCGTGGCCATTGACTTCAATGTATCGAACGGTGCGACGCTCGGCGTCGAGTGGGAGCTCCAGCTCGTCGATGCGGAGACCAGGCACCTGCGGCAGGACGCCCGCGAGGTGCTCGCCGACCTGCCCTCGCTCAGCCTGGACGGCGACAACCCGCGCATCCGCCACGAGCTGATGGAGTCGATGGTCGAGATCGTGACCGGCATCTGCAGCACCGTCGGGGAGGCCAAGGCCGACCTGGCCGGCACGCTCGGCGCGCTGCGGGGCGCCGCCGCCGACCGCGGCATCGCGCTGGCCTGCACGGGCACCCACCCGATCAGCGACTGGCGGGACGCCGTGACGGCCCCCATGGGCCGCTACGCCCAGCTGGTCGAGGAGATGCAGTGGCTGGCCCGGCGCATCCAGACGTTCGGCGTTCACGTGCACGTCGGCATCTCCGACGGCGCCAAGGCGATCCCGATCGTCAACGCGCTCTCGTCCTACCTTCCGCACTTCCTGGCCCTCACCGCGTCCAGCCCGTTCTGGAGTGCCGGCGACACCGGCCTCGCGTCCTGCAGGGCGATCGTCTTCGGCCAGATGCCGACGGCCGGACCTCCCCACCTGTTGGACGACTGGGCGGCGTTCGAGGATTACATGGACACGCTGCTGCGTTCGGGAACCATAAGGAGCATCAAGGACGTCTGGTGGGACATCCGGCCGCATCCCGACTTCGGGACGATCGAGATCAGGATGTTCGACGGCATTCCCACCCTGCGTGAGGTGGGGATGGCCGCGGCGCTGTGCCAGAGTCTGGTCACGCTGTTCGAGCAGCAGCTCGACCGCGGCTACACGCTGCCGAGACCGGCCGCGTGGGTCGTGCGCGACAACAAGTGGCGCGCCACCAGGTACGGTCTCGACGCCATCGTCATCACCGACGACAGCGGCAACACCGCACCGCTCCGCGATGATCTGTACGAGCTGATCCGGGAGCTGGAGCCGGTCGCCGACCGGCTCGGCTGCGCCGAGGAGCTCAAGGTGGCCGGCGAGGTACTGGAGCACGGGGCCCCCTACGAGCGGCAGCGCGCGATCCGCGCCGAGGGCGGGACGCTGGAGAACATCGTCGACGCGGCGATCACCGAGCTGGCGGAGGACCGGTTCGTCACACTGGGGGAGGTCGTACATGCCGGAGCCTGACAGGCCGCAGCGGACGGCCCGCCCCGGGGAGCGTGCGCGGGCGGTGAACCGGGCGGGCGCGGCGACCCCGGCCGGGTCCGTGAACGCTCGGACGCCGAAGAGCGAACAAGTAGCAGAGAACGTTCCCGAGAACGAGAACACCACCGGGCGGACGCCGTTCGGCTCCGCCGTCGCGCAGGGGGCGCAGATGACACATCCGGGACCCGGGGTGATGCCCGGCCTTGAACCACCCACCGCCGCGGACCCCGCGGAGCGGGACTCCGGCACCGACGCCGCCCGCCTGAACGGGGCCGCGGCAGCCGGCGAGGCGGCGCCGATGTCCGAGCCGGCGTCCGCGCCGATGCCCGCCGCCGGGACGAGCCGGCCGGCCGTGCCGCTCGGCGGCGCCGTCCTGCAGCCGCAGCTCGACGCGTTCCTGGCCGCGCACGAGGACGAGCTGATCGCGTTCCGCCGCGACCTGCACGCGCACCCCGAGCTGGGCTACGCCGAGCACCGGACCACCGCCAAGATCGCCGAGCGGCTGCGCGCCGCCGGGCTCGACCCGGTGATCCTGCCCAAGGGCACCGGCCTGTTCTGCGACATCGGCCCGGCCGAGGGCACCACGGTCGCGCTGCGCGCCGACATCGACGCGCTCCCGCTGCAGGACGAGAAGGAGAACGCCCCCTACCGGTCGACGGTCCCGGGCGTCGCGCACGCGTGCGGCCACGACGTCCACACCACGATGGTGCTGGGCGCCGGCCTGTTCCTCGCGCAGCAGGCCGAGGCCGGGCTGCTGCCGGGCCGCGTCCGGCTGCTGTTCCAGCCCGCCGAGGAGACCCCGGGCGGGGCCCTGGACGTGATGGCCGCTGGCGGCATCGCCGGGGTCGACCGCGCGTTCGCGCTGCACTGCGACCCGCGCATCGAGGTCGGCCAGCTCGGCCTGCGCAGCGGCCCGATCACCGCGGCCTGCGACAAGGTGTACGTGAAGGTCACCGGGCCCGGCGGGCACACCGCCCGGCCGCACCTGACCGCCGACCTCGTGTACGCGCTCGCCAAGATCGTCACCGAGCTGCCGTCCGCGCTGTCCCGGCGCGTCGACCCGCGCTCCAGTCTGTCGCTGGTGTGGGGCCGCGTCGCCGCCGGATCCGTCGCCAACGCGATCCCGGACGACGGGGTCGCCGAGGGCACCGTCCGCTGCCTGGACGACGAGGCGTGGCACCGCGCGCCGGAGATGATGAAGGCGCTGCTGCAGTCGGTCGCCGCCGCCTACGACGTGGAGGCGTCCCTGGAGTACGTGCGGGGCGTCCCGCCGACCGTGAACGAGGCGGCCAGCGTGCAGATGTTCCGCGACGCCGCCGCGCAGGTGATCGACGAGGAGGGCGTCGTCCCGACCCCGCAGAGCCTCGGCGGCGAGGACTTCGGCTGGTACCTGGAGTCGATCCCCGGCGCGCTCGCCCGGCTCGGCGTCCGCACCCCCGGCTCGTCCGGCGAGTACGACCTGCACCGCGGCGACTTCGACGTCGACGAGCGGTGCATCGCGGTCGGCCTGCGGGTGCTCGGCGCGACCGCGCTGACCGCGCTGTGGGAGGGCGGCCGTCCCGGCGACGCCGAGCCCATCGAGGGCGCCCTGGCCTAGCCTCCCCGGCCGCATGATCACCCTGCATGATCACAAAGCATGATCACAGGGCTTGACCGCGCTGCATGATCACGCAGTGTGGTCTTCCGTTCCCTGCCCATGCCCGCCGGACATGGGCCTTCGGTGCTGCCCGTTCGCCGTCGACGTCGCCGCTGACCTGTGGCGATATGCGTACGCATTGGTAACGGACCTGTTGCGAATCGGTGCAGGCGGGAAGTTTGCCCCCTTTCGCGGGGTAGCGTCCGATCGATTTCGGTGACCGAAGCGGTCGCCGACCCGTGGGTGGGGAACGGAAGGAGCGCTACCTTGCGCCGTGGACTGAAGACGACGCTCGTCGCCGTGACGGGTGCGGCACTGACGCTGAGCGGTGCCTCCGCGTGCGGCGGCAAGAAGGCGGACACCGGCGGCGGTGACGAGGGCGCCAAGAAGACCCTCAAGGTCGGCCTCGCCTTCGACATCGGCGGGCGCGGCGACCAGTCCTTCAACGACTCGGCCGCCGCCGGCCTGGACAAGGCCAAGAAGGACCTGAAGCTCCAGACGGAGGAGATCTCCGCCAAGCCGGACGAGCCCGACTCCGACAAGGAGTCGCGCCTGCGGCTGATGGCCAACAAGGGCTACAACCCGATCATCGGGGTCGGCTTCGCCTACACCACCTCGGTCGTCAAGGTCGCCAAGGACTTCCCGAACACCAAGTTCCTCGTCGTCGACGCCGACCAGTGCAAGGTCGAGGGCGCCAACGTCAGCGGCTCGTGCTTCGCGGAGGAGCAGGGCTCCTTCCTGGTCGGGGCGGCCGCGGCGCTGAAGTCCAAGTCCGGGACGATCGGGTTCATCGGCGGCGTCAACGTGCCGCTGATCCAGAAGTTCCAGGCCGGCTACGAGGCGGGCGCGAAGGCGGCCAAGCCGGACATCAAGATCTTGCCGGCGAAGTACCTGACGCAGCCGCCGAACTTCAACGGCTTCAAGGACACGAGCCTCGGCAACGAGGCCGCCAAGGGCCAGCTCGACCAGGGCGCGGACGTCATCTACCACGCCGCGGGCGGCGCCGGCATCGGCGTCATCAAGACCGTCGGCGCGGCCGGCAAGTGGGCCATCGGCGTCGACTCCGACCAGTACAACCAGCCCGCGGTCGCCGGGGTGAAGGAGCACATCCTCACCTCCATGGTGAAGCACGTGGACGTGTCGGTGTTCGACTTCGTGGAGAGCGTCGCCGACGGCTCGTTCAAGGCCGGCACCAAGACCTACGACCTCAGCAACGACGGCGTGGGCTACTCGACGTCCGGCGGCAACGTCGACGACATCAAGGCCAAGCTGGACGAGCTGAAGGCCAAGATCGTCAGCGGCGAGATCAAGGTCCCGACGAAGCCCTGACCGGCCGGCCGGGAGTGTGCGGCACCGGGAGCCACCCCTCCGGGTGGCATCCGGTGCCCGTTGCGTCCCCCGTCGTTGACAGCGCGTCCTAGGCAGGAGGAGGGGCACTCGTGCCTGAGCAGGTGCCGGCCGTGCGGCTGACATCGATCACCAAGCGGTTCCCCGGAGTGGTGGCGAACCGCGACATCAACCTGACCATCGAGCGCGGCGAGGTGCACGCGCTCTGCGGTGAGAACGGCGCCGGCAAGTCCACGCTGATGAAGATCCTGTACGGGATGCAGAAGCCGGACGAGGGCACCATCGAGGTCGGCGGCGAGCAGGTCGCGTTCCGGACCCCGGCCGACGCGATCGGCCGCGGCATCGGCATGGTCCACCAGCACTTCAAGCTGGCCGACAACCTGACCGTGCTGGAGAATGTCGTCCTCGGCGCCGAGCCGCGCGGCAAGGGCTGGCGGCGCGGCCGCATCGACTTCGCCGCCGCCCGCGCCAAGATCAAGGAGATGTCGCAGGCGTACGGGCTGCGCGTCGCCCCGGACACGCTGGTGGAGGACCTCGGCGTCGGCGAGCGGCAGCGCGTGGAGATCCTCAAGGTGCTGTACCGGGGCGCCCGCGTCCTGATCCTGGACGAGCCGACCGCCGTGCTCGTCCCGCAGGAGGTCGAGGAGCTGTTCGGCAACCTGCGGGAGCTGCGCGCCGAGGGCCTCACCGTGCTGTTCATCTCGCACAAGCTGGACGAGGTGCTGACCGTCGCCGACACGATCTCGGTGATCCGGCGCGGCACCACCGTCGCGACCCGGCTCGACCCCGGCGAGGTCACCTCGCGGCGGCTGGCCGAGCTGATGGTCGGGTCCGAGCTGCCGACGCCCGAGCTGCGCGAGTCGACCGTCACCTCCGACGTCCAGCTGGAGATCGGCGGGCTGACGGTGCTCACCGGCGAGGGCCGCCCCGTGGTGGACGAGGTGTCGCTGCGCATCCGCCGCGGCGAGATCGTCGGGCTGGCCGGTGTCGAGGGCAACGGGCAGAGCGAGCTCATCGAGGCGATCATGGGCATCCGCAACGCGGACGCCGGGACGATCGTCTACGGCGGCGACGAGATCACCCACTGGGCGACCCGGCGGCGCCGCGAGGCCGGCATCGCCTACATCCCCGAGGACCGGCACCGGCACGGGCTCGTCCTGGAGGGGACGCTCTGGGAGAACCGGATGCTCGGCCACCAGACGCAGAAGCCGAACGTCCGCGGCCCGTGGGTGGACCGGCGCGGCGCCCGCCGCGACACGACCCGGATCGTCCGGGAGTACGACGTCCGGACGCCCGGGATCGACGTGCCCGCCGCCGCGCTGTCGGGCGGCAACCAGCAGAAGCTGATCGTCGGGCGGGAGATGTCCGGCGACCCGCGGCTGCTGATCGCCGCGCATCCGACGCGCGGTATCGACGTCGGCGCCCAGGCCGCCATCTGGGACTACCTGCGGCAGGCCCGCGCGGACGGGCTGGCCGTGCTGCTGATCAGCGCAGACCTTGAGGAACTCATCGGAATGTCCGACACCCTGCACGTGATCCTGCGGGGCCGGCTGGTCGCGGAGGTCGATCCGCGGACCGTCACCCCCGAGGAGCTCGGTTCCGCCATGACCGGCGCCGGCGGCGCCTCATGAGCGACCCGAAGGACCCGAAGCCGCCGGGCGGCGAGCCGGAGGGACGCGAGCCGTCCGTACCGGAGCAGCGCGAACCGGACCCTGCGGAGACCACGTCCGCCGAGCCGCCCGAGCCTGCGCCGGGGGCTGACTCCGGCGAACCCCCCGCGTCCGGCGGAACGGCGACCACACCCGGCGCGGCGGAGATCGCCGCGGTGCCGGCCTGGAAGGCGATCATCAAGGGGATGGGCCCGACCGGGCTCGGCCTGAAGATCGGCGCGCCGGTGCTGGCGCTGCTGATCTCGCTCGGCATCACGATGATCCTGCTGCGGATCACCGGCGCCGACCCGGTCAGCTCCATCCAGAGCATGGTCGACTACGGCACCACCGAGCATTCGCTCGTCGACATCGTCAACCGCGCGACCCGGTACTACCTGTCGGCCGTCGCGGTGGCGATCGGGTTCCGGATGGCGCTGCTGAACATCGGCGTGGACGGCCAGTACCGCATCGCCGCGTTCCTCGCCGCCGCGCTCGGCGGCGCGCTCACACTCCCCGCCCCGTTCGGGCAGCTGCTCGTCATCGTCGCCGCGATGGTCGTCGGCGGGCTGTGGGCCGCGATCGCGGGCGTGCTGAAGGTGACCCGCGGGGTCAGCGAGGTGCTGTCCACGATCATGCTGAACGCGATCGCGACCGGCATCATCGCCTACCTGCTGAACGACAAGCGGCTCGCCGAGGTGCGGCCGGGCAGCAACAACGTCGCGACCCCGCAGATCCCCGAGTCGGGACGGATCGGGCCGCTGAACGGGTTCCTGTCCTCCATCGGGATCAACCCGCCGAACGACGTGTACGGGATGCTGCCCGTCGCCGTCCTCGTCGGGATCGTGTTCTGGGTCGTCATCAACTACACCCGGTTCGGGTTCGACCTGAAGATCTCGGGGCTGTCGGCGTCCGCCGCGCAGGCCAGCGGGGTCAACGCCCGGCGCATGATCGTCTACACGATGATCGCGTCCGGTGTGGTGGCCGGGCTGATCGGCATGCCGGAGCTGCTCGGCGCGTCGTATGAGTACTCGCTGAACTTCCCGGCCGGGCTCGGCTTCACCGGCATCACGGTGGCGCTGCTCGGCCGCAACCATCCGGCCGGCATCGCGCTCGCCGCACTGCTGTTCGCGTTCCTCGACCAGACCTCCGACGTGCTCCAGGAGGTCGACGTGCCGAAGGAGATCGTCGGGGTCATGCAGGGCGTGGTCGTGCTGACCGTCGTCATCGTGTACGAGCTCGTCCGGCGCTGGGAGATCCGGCTGCAGCAGCGGACCGTCGCCGCCGAACTGGCCACCGGCCACGACCTGGCCCGCGAGGCCGCTGGGAGCTCCTCATGAGCGCCGTGACCGAGACGGTGGCCGCCGCGAAGGCCGGCTCCCGCAAGATCCAGCTGCGCTGGCCGCACTACGCGCTGATCATCGCCGGGCTGCTGGTGCTGCTGTCGCTGGTCCGCGTCATCGACGACGCCGACCCGGTGACCTCCAGCGGGACGGTTAGCGCGTCGCTGCGCCTCGCCGTGCCGATCTTCCTCGCCGGTCTCGGCGGGCTCTGGTCGGAGCGCTCCGGCGTGATCAACATCGGCCTCGAGGGCATGATGATCCTCGGCACCTGGACGGGTGCGTGGGCCGGCTACCAGTGGGGCCCGTGGATCGGCGTCCTCGCCGGGATCATCGGCGGCGCGCTCGGCGGCCTGCTGCACGCCATCGCGACGGTGTCGTTCGGCGTCGACCACATCGTGTCGGGTGTAGCGATCAACATCCTCGGGCTGGGGTTGACGCAGTTCCTCGCCGGGCTGATCTTCGACACCGGCGCGGCGAAGGCGCTCGGCGGCGGCCCCCGGCAGTCGCCACCCGTCGATCCGATCATGACGTTGACGCTGCCGGTGCTGTCCGGCGGCAAGATCGGCGGCTGGCAGAGTCCCGACTGGCTCGGCTCGCTGGAGGGGCACCACTGGTTCCTGCTCTCCGACGTCGCCGGCATCGTCCGCGGGCTGACCAGCGACATGTCGCTGCTGACGCTCGTGTCGCTGCTGCTCGTCCCGCTGAGCTTCCTCATCCTGTGGCGGACCCCGTTCGGCCTGCGCATCCGCTCCTGCGGCGAGGACCCGTACGCCGCCGAGTCGCTCGGCGTGCAGGTGTACCGGATGAAGTACGCCGCGGTGATGATCTCGGGCGCGTTCTCCGGCCTGGCCGGCGCGTTCCTCGTCACCGTCGCCGCGCCGCTCTACCAGGACGGCCAGACCAACGGCCGCGGCTTCATCGGCCTCGCCGCCATGATCTTCGGCAATTGGCGTCCCGGCGGGCTCACCGCGGGCTCGCTGCTGTTCGGGTACACCGACGCGATGAACGTGCGCGGCGGCGGGCAGTCCGTCCACGCGCTGCTGCTGTTCGTGGCGGTCCTGCTGGTCGCCGTCGCGGTGTGGCAGGGGATCCGGGCGAACCGGCTGCGGTCCGAACTCGTCACCGACCTGAACCGCCGCGAGATGCGCAACGCCTACCTCGGCGCGGTGCTGGCGCTGGTCTCGGCCGCCGGGCTGCTCACCTGGTTCCTGCTGAGCGAGATCGTCCCCGGCGAGCTGGTCTCCTTCACGCCGCACCTGACGACGCTGCTCGTCCTGGCCCTGGCCAGCCAGCGGCTCCGCATGCCCGCCGCCAACGGGGTGCAGTACCGCCGTGGTGAGGCACGATAAGGGCATGGAGATCGACTGGCCGGCCCTGCGCGACGCCGCGCGGGAGGCGATGACACGTGCGTACTGCCCGTACTCCGGCTTCCCGGTCGGCGCCGCAGGGCTGACCGACGACGGCCGGATCATCACCGGGTGCAACGTGGAGAACGCCTCGTACGGGGTCGGGCTCTGCGCGGAATGCTCGCTCGTGTCGGCGCTGCACGGCCCCGGCAAGTCGTCGCGGCCCCGCCTCGTGGCCGTGTCGGTCGTCGACAAGCACGGTGACCCGGTGATGCCCTGCGGGCGCTGCCGCCAGCTCCTCTGGGAGCACGGCGGCGCCCCGATGCTGCTGGAGACGGTTCGCGGCATCCTGCCCATGTCGGACGTCCTTCCGGACGCGTTCGGCCCCGACGACCTGATTGAGAGAGCGTGATCCGTGGACGCCATTGACGTCATCCGCGCCAAGCGCGACGGCGGCGAGCTGAGCCCCGCGCAGATCGACTGGGCCGTCGACGCCTACACGCGGGGCGCGATCGCCGAAGAGCAGATGTCGGCGCTGGCGATGGCGATCCTGCTGAACGGCATGACCCGTCCCGAGGTGGCGCGCTGGACCGAGGCGATGATCCGGTCGGGCGAGCGGATGGACTGGTCGGCCCTCGACCGCCCCACCACCGACAAGCACTCGACGGGCGGCGTCGGCGACAAGATCACGCTGCCGCTGGCGCCGCTGGTGGCCGCGTGCGGCGCGGCCGTCCCGCAGCTGTCGGGCCGCGGCCTCGGCCACACGGGCGGCACCCTGGACAAACTGGAGTCGATCCCCGGCTGGAAGGCGTCGCTGTCGAACGCCGAGATGCTGGACGTCCTGCGCTCGGCGGGCGCGGTGATCTGCGCGGCGGGCAGCGGCCTGGCCCCGGCCGACCGCAAGCTCTACGCGCTCCGCGACGTGACGGGGACGGTGGAGTCGATTCCGCTGATCGCCTCCTCGATCATGTCGAAGAAGATCGCCGAGGGCACGGGCGCCCTGGTGCTGGACGTGAAGGTCGGCTCCGGCGCCTTCATGAAGACGGTCGAGAACGCCCGCGAGCTGGCCGAGACGATGGTCGCGATCGGCACCGACCACGGCCTCCGCACGATCGCCCTGCTGACCGCCATGGACCGCCCGCTGGGCAACGCGGTCGGCAACGCCGTCGAGGTAGCGGAGTCGGTCGAGGTGCTGGCGGGGGGCGGCCCGTCCGACGTGGTCGAGCTGACCCTGACCCTGGCCCGCGAGATGCTCGCCGCCGCCGGCCTGACCTCGAAGGACCCGGCGGACGCGCTGAAGGACGGCTCCGCCATGGACGTCTGGCGCCGCATGATCACCGCCCAGGGCGGCGACCCGGACGCGCCGCTGCCGTCCGCCCGCGAGACCCACACGGTCACGGCCCCGTCCTCCGGCGTCCTGACGAAGCTGGACGCGTACGGGGTCGGCGTAGCGGCCTGGCGCCTCGGCGCCGGCCGCGCCCGCAAGGAAGACCCGGTCTCGTTCGGCGCAGGCGTGATCTGCCACGCCAAGCCCGGCGACACGGTCAAGGAGGGCCAGCCCCTCCTGACACTCCACACCGACGACGAGACCCGCCTGCCCCGAGCCCTGGAGTCCCTGGACGGCGCCTACGAGATCGCCGACGCGGGACCGGCCGTGACCCCGTTGATCATCGATCGCATAGCCTGACGGCGGACGAGCACCCGGATCGGCCGGGACGTGTGGCTCCCGTGTCTGGGATGATCTCAACCGAGGTCGAACAGACATGAATGTTCCTGGGGGAGCCGCCGGTGGAGCCGCCGAGACACGACATCCCACGGCAGGCGGCGGACGCGGAGACGCAGCTGCTGGCAGGCCGGTACCGGTTGGTCTCGCTGCTGGGCCGGGGCGGCATGGGAGCGGTCTGGCGCGCCCACGACGAGACCCTCGACCGTGAGGTGGCCGTCAAGGAGCTGCGCCTCCCCGAGCACCTGGACGGCGCCGGGCGGCGGACCTGGATCGCCCGGCTGGACCGGGAGGCGCGCGCTGCGGCGCGGCTGCGACATCCGGGAATCGTCACCGTGCACGACCGCGTCACCGGCGCGGACGGGCGGCCCTGGATCGTCATGGAACTGGTGCGCGGGCGCTCCCTGGACGACCTGCTCAAGGCCGAGGGACCGCTGCCGCCCGGCCGGGTCGCGCAGATCGGACTGCGGATGCTGGACGCTCTGCGGGCGGCCCACCGGGCGGGCATCACGCACCGCGACATCAAGCCCGCCAACGTCCTGCTGGAGGACGACCGCGTCGTCCTGACCGACTTCGGCATCGCGGCCGTCGAGGGCGACGCGACGCTGACCGCGACGGGCGCGGTCCTCGGGACCCCCGCCTACATGTCACCCGAGCAGGTGAACGGTGAAGAGGTCACGGCCTCCTCCGATCTGTGGTCGCTGGGAGCCGCGCTCTACACCGCGGTGGAGGGGCGCCCTCCGTTCGCGGGCGCGAGCACCGGGGCGATCTTCATCGCCATCGCCACCAAGGACCCCCTGCCGCCCGTGCACGCGGGTCCGTTGGAACCGGTGCTGCGAGCGCTGCTGAACCGTGTTCCGGCGCAGCGCCCGACTGCTGATCACCTGCACGCCCAGCTCACCGCGCTCGCTCAGGACCGGCCGCCCGTGCCACCGACCGTCTTGCAGCCGCCGGGCCCGCCGCCGCGTGCGGCCCGCTCGCGCAAGAGGAGGGCCGTCCGCCTCGGGACCGTCGCGGCGTCAGCCGTCCTGGCACTCGGCCTCGCGGTCGCCGCGGCGGCGTTCGTCGAAGACATGTGGCAGGAGCACCAAGAGAATCAGGCGAAGGCGCGCTTCGAAGCGAACAAGAGGATCGCCGAAAGAATGCCGTCGATTCCAGGAAAGGTCTGGAAGATCGTCGAGGCCAATGAGGCGGGCAAGGCCTATGTGGAGTCGGAACTGTGCGATGACACCCGCTTCTCCGCCGGTGAATGCGACGTGAACAGCTTGATCGCGGCCATCGACAGATGGCTGCGGGCACAGCGCAACGTGCAATCCGTGAGCTTCGACGGCCCCAGGACCAGCTGCGAGGAGAACCCCGGCTGCCGGTTCACCGTCAGGACCGAGGGCTCACCGGAGATCAGCCGGGTCAGCATCTACTCCCAGTATCTGTCGGAGCCCGACCGATCGATCGTCCTCGGCTTCAAGGTCGGCTGACCGGACGGCCGGCGAAGAACGGTTCAGAGGGCGAGCCGTTCGACGACGTCCTGGATGTCTCGCACCGGCGCGATCAGCCGTCCGTCCGCCCAGGTGAACCACTACCCGGACCGGACGTAGTCGCATCCGACCTCGACCGTCCGCCGCGACAGCCCGACCACGCTCACCCACGCGACTCCCTGCCGCTCAACGACCTCGCAAGCCAGTTCCGGCCGTGCTGCGACAGCGACTTGCAGGGCTTCCAGGTGGGAGCGACGGTCGTTGCGCATAGTGGGGAGGACGCCGGTCGTGCTGTGTTTTCCGGTGGCCATGACTCCATCTCCTCTCGTGGGACGGCGCGGCCGGTGGGCCCGGGGGGACGTCCACCGGCCGCGCCGCGTTCGTGAGGCGGCGGCACACCCGCCACCGCCGCGCGTATCAGCGGTTCCGGACCTGCGCCTGCTCGGCCTGCCGCAGCAGCGCCTTCCGCAGCAGGGGCGCGGTGGGGAACATCAGCGTCGGCTCGACGCCCACCCGCGGGTCGTGCAGGCTGGCGACCCACTCGCCCAGCCGGCCGTCCTGCTTCACGGACCGCCAGATCCGCCACCCGCCGAAGTCGCCCCGCAGCCGCTCCAACTCCCGCTCATCCCGCTCTCGCACGTCCATCAGGAACCTCTGATCGCTCGCCTTGACCGATTGATGTGACCACACTCACACGGTCGATTACGCTGAGGAGTAGACCGAGCACTACCTGCAATGCACCACAGGCAAGATCGATCGCACCCGCCCCCCGGGTGCAGTCCCCCGGAGGTCGAGATGCCCGCGAAGTCAGAGCCCTACGAAGCCCCCGCCATCGTCACGTACGCGAAAGAGCTCGAATGGCGCCGGAAGCAGGCCGTCCTCACCAAGAGGGAACTCGCCGAAAAGCTGGGCTTCGCCGACTCCTACGTCGGCCAGGTCGAACTCTGCAAGAACCTGCCGTCCGACGAGTTCACCGCCGCCCTCGACACCTTCTTCAAGACGGACGGCCTGTTCGATCGCCTCCTGGAACGCATCAACGAGACCCGCCACCTTGCCGTCCTGCCGCCGGGCTTCCCGGAGTACCTCGGCTACGAGAAGAAGGCCAGCCACCTCCGCGTCTTCAGCGCCAACCTGATCAGCGGCCTCTTCCAAACCGAGGCGTACGCGACCACGGTGATCAGTTCGCTGATGGGCTCGGCGACCTCGAGAGTCGTCGCCGAGCGCATGGAGCGGAAGTCGATCTTCGATCGTGACGACCCTCCCCACACCTTCCTCATCTTGGACGAGGGCGTCATCCGCCGAAACGTGGGCGGCAAGGATGTCATGCGCGAGCAACTCGGCTATCTACTGGAGGTGGGGCAACGAAAGAGAACTCAACTCCAGATCGTTCCGTACACCGCAGGCTTCCACGTCGGCCTAACAGGAAGTTTCACTATCCTCCGTTTTGCGGAGGGACCAGAGGTCGCCTATACGGAGTCGTCCGGAGAGGGAATACTGCTGGAGCAGTGCGACAGGGTCGCATTGCAAGCCATAACCTGGGACCTCGTCCAGGGCCATACCCTCTCCGTCGAGGAGTCACTGGCCATGATCGAGAAAGCGATGGGGCAGCTATGAGCATCTCTGACGGAGTGGACGTCCGGTGGCGCAAGAGCAGCCACAGCGGACCTCAGGGGGGCGAGTGCGTGGAGGTGGCGGCGCTTGCTCCTGTGGTCGCGGTGCGTGACTCCAAGGACCCTGGTGGTCCCCGGCTGTCGTTCGGTGTCGGTGAGTGGCGGGTGTTCGCGCGGCGGGTGAAGGCGCGCGAGTTCGACCTGGGTGGTCAGGCCTGAACGACGTTATGGCGCCGCCGCGCGCTGGAGCGGGCTGTCCCACCGGCTGAAGCGTCCGGGCGGCCGAGCCGGGATCCGCCGCTGGGCGAGTGGCGCCCTGCGGCGCGGGCCCTGCGGCGTGGGGCGGTATCGGCGCCCAGGTGTTGCTGGACGCCGATACCGTCACGTCAGGCGGGTGCCATGGCGCCGCTGAAGTGCCGGGCGAAGAAGCGCACGGCGCTGTCCGCCTCGAACCGGGGCATGGCTTTGTGCGCGCCCGCGTTCGCGTGCAGCGTCTTCTCCTTCGAGGCGAAGGCGTCGAACAATGCCAGGCCGGATTGGCGCGGGATGTGCTCGTCGTCCCACTGGATCGCGAACTCGACCGGGACGGTGATGCGGCTCGCCACCTCGGCCAGGTACTCGTTGTGCCAGAAGAGGCCGAACACCGCGGCGGTGATTCTGGAGTCGGCCGCCGTCAGCGGCATGCCGATCGCGGTGCCCATGTTGATGCCGTAGTAGCCGACCGGGCCTTCGTCGCCGATCTCGGGAAGCTGCTGGAGGGCGTCCAGGGTCGCCTGCCATTCCGGCACGGCGCGCTCCGCCAGATGCAGGTTGTAGGGGACGACGATCGGGCCGACCGGCTCGCCCGAGGCCATCGCCTGCTGCATCGCGGCTATCTCCCGGTCGTCGATCGCGGTGCGCGGCCGGTCGCCGTGGCCGGGCGCGTCGATGGCCGCGACGTTGAAACCGCAGCGGGTGACGAGGAGGTGTGCCCGACCGGCCGTCGGCGCGGCCTTGCTGTCGCGGCCGCCGCCGTGTCCCAGCAGGACGAGGGGGGCGCGGTCGCCGCCGGAGGCGGGCGTCCAGAGCATGCCGGGGATCTCGCCCACGGCGAATTCGCGTTCGAGGACACCGCTGGACGATGTATCCGCGGTGAAACGCACAGAGTGCATAGGTTCTGCCTTTCGGGAGTGCCTTGTTGTCGCGGCGCTCCCGGCGACCCCTACGTCGATCGCCCTACCGTGACGACGAGGGGAGCACCCACATCGATACAGCGTTCATGGGTCTCACCTCCTCGCGTGATGTCACGGCCTCCGGCACGGTAACATCCGGCCGCCGTCCGCCCAACTCCTTTTTCCGCGGGCTTCCTCGCGGGAGAGATGAGTTCCGGCGGCAGGGGGAGTCTGCCTGGTATGACTCGAATCATCGCTGACATCTCGGTGTCCCTGGACGGCTTCGTCACCGGGCCCGACCCCGGCCCGGACAACGGTCTGGGCACCGGCGGGGAGGGCCTTCACACCTGGGCCTTCTCCGACGACCCCGGCGATCGCCGGATCCTGCGCGAGGCGACCGCCCGCTCGGGCGCCGTCGTCCTCGGCCGCCGGCTCTTCGACGTGGTCGACGGGCCGGGCGGCTGGGACGACGACGTCGGCTACGGCGCCGGTGAGGTCGGCAAGCCCGCGTTCTTCGTCGTGACGAGCACACGGCCGTCCCCGGTGCGACTCACCGGCCTCGACTGGACGTTCGTCACCACCGGCCTGCCGGACGCCATCACCGCCGCCCGCGCGCGTGCCGAGGCGGCCTCGTCGGATACCGGCACGGACCTCGACGTCGTCCTCATGGGCGGTGGCGCGCTGATCCGCTCGGCGCTCGACGCAGGACTGGCCGACGTGCTGTCGCTGCACCTCGCACCCGTCGTCCTGGGCTCCGGCACACCGCTGTTCACCGGCGGGACGCCGCGCACGCTCGCACAGCGGACCGTGACCGCGACATCGACCGCGACGCACCTGACCTACGACGTCCGCTGACGACGCCTCAGTGCTGGACGCGGACGACGAGTTTGCCGGTGGCGCGGTTGTGCTCCATGTCGTCGTGGGCCTGCGGCACCTGCTCCAGGCCGTCATAGACGCGGTCCACGGGGAAGGTCAGCCGACCGGCCGCGACAGCGTCGAGGATGTCCTGGAACGACTCCCGGGACAGGTCGGCGGCGTCACCGAAGTAGCCCGCGAGGCGGACGCCCCTCGGTATGTACTCGTTGGGGGAGAAGTCCCGGACCGTCCACTGGTTGGAGAGGCTCCCGCCGAAGCAGGCCGTGCCGTGCACGCGCACCGCGCGCAGGGTGTCGGGCAGAGTCGGCGTGCCGACGAGATCGAGGGCGGCGTCGACACCGTCCGGGAACAGTTCGCGCACCGCAGGCGCGACTTCGCCGGTGTCGAGCAAAGGGTGGTCGACACCGCGCTCCTTCAGGAAGGCCAGGCGGTCGGCCCGCCGGGTCGTGGCCAGCACCGTCGCGCCGCGCCACCCGGCCAGCGCGGCCGCGGCCAGGCCGACCGAGGACGTCCCGCCGCGGATCAGCACGGACTGGCCCGGCTGCAGATCCAGCCCGACGGTGAGCGAGCCGTGGGCGGTCTGCACCATCTCCGGCAGGGCGCCCAGCACCTCCCATGGCAGGTCGGTCTCGACGGGGATGACCTGGGACAGCGGCACCGACGTGTACTCGGCATAGCCGCCGTCGTAAGTGCGCCCCATGTCGCCCATCATCGCGACGACCTTCTGCCCCCGCGTCAGCCCACTGCCGACCGGGGCCGCGTCGACCGTCCCGGCGGCCTCGATGCCCGGTACCCGGGGAAAGGTGACGCCGACGCTCACCCCGAGCCGAAGCTTCAACTCGGAGCGGTTGAGGCCGAACGCCTCGATGCGGATGCGCACCCAGCCGTCCCGCTCCGGCGGGAGCGGAAGCGTCGTCAGCCGCAGGTTCTCCACGGGACCCGGACCGGTGAGCTGGACGGCGTGCATAACGGTCGGCGTGGGCGGCATGAGCCCGCCTTCTTCCCGGGAGTAGGGGAGTCGGACGACGATGCTCAACATGGAGGCGCTCCGACTTCATTCCCGACTCGCCTCTGTGGAGAACACTGTGTTTGTCCGCTGTTCCGTGGCGGCACTAGCTTTGCCGGAGTGGACCTGTTCTCACATTCTTGGACGGCGTTGCGCGCGGCGGTAGGCGAACTCTCCGGCGACGACTGGGAGCGTCCGTCCGGCTGCGCCGGCTGGCTCGTCCGCGACCTGGTGTGCCACCTGGTCATCGACGCCCAGGACGTCCTGATCACCCTGGTCACGCCCGCCGACGCCGACCCGACCGCGGACTCGGTCACCTACTGGAAACTCGTCGAGCCCCCGACCGGCGACGACCCGCTCGACGCGCTGATCCCGCGGCTGGCCGCCGCCTACGGCGACCCGAGCCTGCTGAAGTTCCACTTCGACGACGTCGGTTCCGCCGCCGGCCGCGCCGCGGAACTCGCCGACCGCGACCTTCGCGTCAGCACCCAGGACATGGTGCTGACCGCCGGCGACTACCTTTCCGCGTACGTCATGGAATGGACGCTGCACCATCTCGACCTGATCGCGCACCTGCCCTCGGCCGCCGACCCGCCCGCCGAAACCCTCGCCGCCGCCCGCACAATGCTGGAAAACATAGCCGGAACACCGTTCCCGCCAGCACTCTCCGACAGGGACGCCCTGCTCATAGGCACCGGCCGCCGCCCGCCGACGTCCGCCGAAAAGACCGCCCTGGGCGAACTCTCCACAAGGCTCCCCTTCATCCTCGGCTGATCCGCCGGAACGCCGAACTGTGACGGCGGCCAGGAGCGAGTGACCGAACCATCGCCGGTCTCGGTGAGCGGGTCAGCGGCTTCCGGTGACCGGATGGACGATGTAGTCGTCCGGGACGGGGCCCTGCGGGTCGGTGTTCCACTCGAGGAAGCGTCGGCCGACCAATGATGCGAGGGAGGCGATGTCGGTTCGGGCGAATTCGAGGAAGGTCGGGTGGGAGCCTTGGAAAGGAGTGCCCGTCTCCACCGCCGTGGCCAGCGCGTCGAACAGTGCGGACAGGCTGGTGGCCCATTCGGTGACCTCGCTTGCGCCCGAGCCCATGCCGAACTCGTACACGTGTCCGTAGGTCGGCCCGGGGCGGTGGTCGATGAAGGCCATCCCGCCGTCGTTGGGTTCGGCGAAGACGACCCATTGGTGGGAGTGGGCGAGAACCTCCTCTTCCTCCCAGCAATCCCCCCAGTTCTCGGGGAAGTCGTTGTAGAAATGCATCAGTGTCTGTCGCGCGCCGATGATCTGGTTGGTGCTGCTCAGGCGATGTCCGATCGGCAGGAAGCTGGCGAAGACCGGTTGCGAAGCGTCCGGAGGCGTGCCGTTGTGCAGGCGCAGAAGCGCCTTGAGTTCGGGGTGCAATGCGAAGCCGTACGCCTCCTCGACTGCCGCGATCTGTTCCTCGGTGGCCGGCGGCCCCAGCGTGGCGTGATTGTAAGGAGCGTTCGTGGCCAACCACCCGGAGAAGCGCTCCCAGGCCCGATGAAACGGCGCAAGGTCTACTCGATCCATGCCGCGACCTTAGAAGGACCCTCGGACGTTCACCGGTCGTCTCGAAAGTGTGGTCCGGCTCGCGCAGTTTTGCTACTGGTGGGAGACGGACGATCCGGTGTACTGGTGAGGTTGGTCGGCGGCGACGAGGGCGGCGAATTCGGTGGCGAGGGGGCTCAGGGCGTCCCATTGGCGGGCGGCCCAGCCGACGGTGATGGGGGAGAGCGCGGGGATCGGGACGGTCCGCACCGCGCTGGACGGTGCGAGCGCCAGCCTGGGCAGGGACGGCAGGACGGCGTGGCCGACGCCGAGTTCGGCGAGCAGGACGGCCGTGTCCCAGTCGGCGACGCCGACGGTTTCCGCGGGTGTGCAGCCGAGGCGGACGAAGTTCTCCTCAAGGCGCCGGTGCGACGCGGAATTCGCCGGATGGGCGATATGGCGAATCGCGCGCAGGTCGGCTGGGTCGATGACCTCCCTGGCGGCCAGCGGATCGGCGGCGTTGACCACCAGGACCCACGGCAGGTCGATGACCGGACGCTGCTCGATGTCGGGTACCGGCCCGTCGAGGGTGATCCATGCCAGGTCGGCCTGTCCGCTGCGCAGAAGGTCCAGGCAGCGGCGGGTGGAGTGGGCGGACTGGAAGTGCAGGGTCGCTTCCGGATGCCGGTCGCGGAAGGCGGTGATGGCGTCCGGCATGAAATGGCGCACCGTCACGCCGCCCGTGGTGATTCTCAGGGTGCCGCCGTTGCCGTCGCGGAGTTCGCCGAGATGGCGCAGCGCGGCGTCGAGCGAGGCGATGCCGGTCAGCGCCGCCTGGTACAGGATCTGCCCCGCGTCCGTCGGCGAGACCCCGCGCGGCCGGCGTTCGATCAGCGTGAGGCCGATCTCGCGTTCGAGCCGTCTGACGTGCTGGCTGACCGCCGGCTGGCTGCACGACAGGTGGCGGGCGACCGCGCTGAGATTGCGGGTCTCGCACACGGCCAGGAAAACCCGCAGGTCGTCTAGCGTCACTCCTCAAAGGTATCCCTTGGGGATCTACAAGGAAATCCAAGAATTGACTGGAGTGTGCGGCCGCTCCAAGCTACCTCCTACGGAACCGGACGGTTTCCGCAAGCGGCGGCAACCCGTCCGCGAAACCCCGCGCAGTGCGCCGGTGACCCGGGACATACGGCCGGACGGCGAGGGGCGAGCGGGCGGGTGCCGACCTTTCGATGTCCTTGCCGCGTCCCCGGACGGCGTGCCGCGCACCGTCCGATGCGCTGGCGGGGGCGGCTCTCGTCTGCCAGGATCGTGGGGTTTGTCATCCTTGCGGTGACTTGCGGCGTGGATGGGCGGGGGACCATGGTGTCGGTGATCGTTCTGCTTCTCGGCCTGCTGGCCGGGCTGGTCATCACGCCTGTCCTCTTCTTCCGCGGTCTCGTGCTGGGTGTCTCGCGGAAGCGGCGCTCCCCGGCCGTCCTGTGGAAGGCCGCCGCGCTCCTCGCCGGAGCCGGGGCGATCGGCATGTACGTCTGGGGGATGGCGCACGTGCTCTCCGACGTCATGTACGCCGAGGACGGCGGCGCGGACTCGTCACCGATCCTCCCTTGCCGTGCTGCCGGCATGGACAAGGCGATACACGTGGTCGACTACGGCATCGGCTTCGTCCCGCTTCGCTTCGAATGCCGTCTCAAGGACGGCGGAAGCTACGCCACCTCCTCAGTACCCGCCTACGTCACCCCTGCGGCCGCCGTCCTCGGCCTGGCGGGAATCGGATTCCGTGTTCGTTCCGCGGTCGTGGCAGACCGCTCGTCGCCGAGCCGCCGAGCCGAGCACGCCCGCTGAGAGCTCCGACCAACGGCGGCGACCTTCGGCTAGCGGTCTCCACCAGGTTCACCAGACGCGTTGATCTGCGGCGTGTTGTTGTTATGAGCGCCTCGAAAACAACAACACGCCGCAGATCAACGAGGGGGTGGCCCGGGTGGCGTGCTAGTTGGTTGCGGGTAGGGCTAGGAGTTGTTGGGTGTGGCCGGGAAGTTCTGACTCCGTCAGGCCGGTGATGAGGTCTCTCAGCGGGACGGGCTGGTCGACCATGACCTTGCCCTTGGACAGCAGCAGGGTGGGTACGGGCGTGTCGAGTTCGGCCTTGCTGCACGACATCGCGAGTGTGCACAGAGCGTCCGCCTGGTGGCGGATGCGGTTCCGGAGTCCCGTGCCGCCGCCGGTGAGCGTGATGACGCGGTCGATGGTCCAGGCGTCGTGCGCGAGGCGGTTGTCGTAGGTCGTGACCGTTCCCGTCACGGCCGAGGAGACGGCCGTGATGGTGGCGGTGCCGACCAGCACGATGTGCGCCAGGATCTGGTCGGCGTCCCATTCGCCGGGCGGCGGGACGGGGACGGGGCCCGGGACGGGGCCGCCGGAGCCGGCCACGGTGGTGGCGGCGTCCAGCAGCCCGCGGTAGGCGTCCCGGAGCGGTTCGGTGTCCAGCGGTCCGGTGTCCAGCGGTCCGGTGTCCAGTGGTGCGGTGTCCAGTGGTGCGGTGTCCAGTGGTTCGGTGTCCAGCATGTCCTCTTCCTTCCGCCGGCGGGGTCAGGCGTGGGCGTCGGTCATCTCCCAGGGCGCCTGCGGGAGGACGTCGCCGGTCTCCAGCAGCGACTTCAGGTTCGCCAGCACGGCGGGCCAGCCGCTCGAGATGCCGTGGAGCATCTCCTCGTTGGGCAGGTTCTCGTGCGTCACCGTGAGGCGGACGATGTCCTGGTGCGGCTCGACGCGGAAGGTGACGACCGACGGGTCTCGCGGCGGCTGGACGTCCGGGGAGTCCTCGAACGTGATGACCAGCCGCGTCGGGGGCTCGGCCTCCAGCACCCGCCCGACGACGTCGACGGCGCCCGACCCGTCGGCGCGCTGGTGCTCCCAGGACGAGCCCGGCTGCCAGTCCGAGACGTTGGCGTGCCCCCAGTAGCGCGCGGTGAGGTCCGCGTCGGTGAGGGCCTTCCAGACCTGGTCGGCGCTGGCGCGGATGTAGGTGACGTAGACGTAGTCCGGCACGGTCGTATCGGTCATGGCGTACTCCTCTGCCTGGTTCTTGATGGCACTGAGCGCTTGCAGGCGCGGTCTGTCGAACACGGAGATCCAGCGCTCCTCGATCTCGTGGATCGGCGCCGGGTTGAGGTAGTGCAGGCGTTCCCGTCCGCGCCGGACCACGGTCACGAGGCCGGCCCGGACGAGGATGTCGAGATGCTGCGTCGCCGACTGGCGCGCCATGCCCAGGTGTTCGCACAGTTCGCGCAGCGTCTGGCCGTTGTGCTCGCGCAGCCGGTCGAGCAGCAGCCGCCTGGTGGGATCGGCCAGCGCCTTGAAGACGGGGTCCATCGTGTTCGCTTCGGGGCTCACCATCTCATTATGCAGGTATCTGCCTGCCTATCGTCAAGACGCGAGCCGTCGCGCCTGGTCGGACGGTCTTCGACCCGGTAGTCGTCGTCGCGCCGCGGGCTGCTCGCGGTGGGCGTGAGAGGCTGGCGGCATGGGGATCGATCTCGCGGCCTTCACCGAACTCGTACCTCTCGACCACGGACTGTGCGTCGTCAGCACGGTCCGGCGCGATGGGAGCGTCCAGTCGTCCGTGGTCAACGCAGGGGTTCTGGAGCATCCGCTGCGGGACGGGCGGGTCGTGGGGCTGGTCGCCAGGGGCGGGGCGCGCAAGCTGCACAACCTGCGCGCCGATCCCCGGGTCACGATCGTCGCCCGCGCGGGCTGGCGCTGGACGGCGGTGGAGGGCGACGCCGAGATCATCGGCCCGGACGATCCGCACCCCGACATTGACGGCGAGGCGCTGCGGCGACTGCTCCGGGACGTCTTCCGGGCCGCCGGCGGCACCCACGACGACTGGGACGCCTACGACCGGGTCATGGCGGACGAGCGGCGGGCCGCCGTGCTCATCGCACCGCGTCGTGTCTACACCAACCCGCAGACGTCGTAACCCGTCGGCCGGGGGCGCGCGGAATCCGTCGCGGGCCGCCATGCAAACGGCACCGGCACATTGCAGAAGCCGCCGATTGCACTGGCGGTGGCGATTTTTTCTTGGTTATCGTCCATTCTTGCCGTTGACGCGGCCGGAATCGGCCGCCGGTCGTCGTCGGCCAGATAGTTGACCGCTCTCATTACCGGACCACCGAAAACCATTACTATGCGAGCATCAAAGTCGGGATGATGTCCGCATTAACGCTCGCGCTAGGGATTTGTATCGGACGAGCGAGGTGTGGATGCGGCTCGATCGCGAGTGCCACCGGAGATCGATCCATTCGTGATCGAGAACTTCGACCGCAGCCTTTGCGCGGGCCGTAACGCGTCTGTCAACATCTCGTCACCGAGCGTCGGCGGCGGCCCGCCCGCCATCGGACACACCGGCTTCGAGCTGCACATTCTTCGCGAAGCGGACTAGCCTGCGGCCCCCGTCCGCCCGCCTGACCGGGCGCGGCCCCCCGGGCGGGGCAGGTCGTCCGCGACGGTGCGGGATATTGCCCCTCTTGTCACATCGGCAGCCGGCGGCGCATTGAACTCGGCAATCCCATGCTGATCACCGTGCGACCGGGGACACAGCGGGAACACAGCTTACAGGTTCGACCCGCGGATGGCTGATTACGGTCAGGCAGGGTCGCCTTGCGTCCGGTGATCGTTCGTTCCAGTATGGCGTGAGAGTTTCACACGAACGATTGGCGAGGAGGTCCGCGCGGTCGGCTCGACGGCCGATCGGGCAGGTGTGTGTTTTCTGATCAGCGGAATTCACGACTTCCCCCAGCACCGACATGCCGACCCGTGAGAGCGGACACCATGACGAATGCCCTACCTGCCCCACCGGCCCCAACGGCCCTGCCGGCCCTGCCGACCGACGACTTCATCGCCGGTATCGAGGCCGTCGCCCCCCGCTTCGACACCGCGCACTACCCGCAGCAGAACCTCCCGGCGGACGACTGGACGCTGCTGACCCGGGCCGGTGTGCTGCTGCCGACGCTGCCGAGGGAGTACGGCGGGCGCGACAGCCACGTCGAGATGTGCCGGGTCGTGGAGGCCATCTCCGAGTGGAACCTGCCGCTCGGCATGTACGTCACCGTCATCACGGGCGTCGCGCTGCGGCCCATCGCGCTGTGGGCGAGCGAGGAGGCCAAGCGGGAGGTGCTGCCGCAGTACGCCGGCGGCGACCCGATGGTCGCCGGGTTCGCCTCGACCGAGCCCGGCTGCGGCTCGGCGATGTCCGCCATGACCACCACGTTCGACGAGGTCGAGGACGGCTACCGGATCCGCGGCCGCAAGCACTGGCAGGCGTTCAGCTCCAGCGCGCACTGGTGGCTGGTCAGCGCCAAGAACGACGACGGCGGCCGCGAGTACGGCTACTTCATCGTCAAGCGCAGCGAGGGCTTCCGCACCCTGCAGCCCTACGAGCCGCTCGGCCTGAAGGTGATCGACTACGGGCTCAACGAGATCGACGCGGTCGTCCCGCCGCACCGCCGGATCCACGCGGACGGACGCAACCTGAAGCCCATGGTCGAGATGCTCATGGCGTCGCGGGCGATGATGGCGGCGATGGGCTGCGGGTTCCTGCGCCGGCTGAGCCGCGAGGCGCACGCCTACGCCGACCACCGCAGGATCGGCCCGGGGCCGCAGTCGGCGATCCGGTTCGTCCGCTACCGGCTCGCGGCGATCGACACGTCCTTCACCATCTGCGCGGCGCTCAACGACTACCTGCAGACCTCGCTGGACATGAAGTCCGACATGCTCGGCGCGTTCCCCGCCGTCCAGGCGATCAAGACGGTCGCGACCGAGCGGATGCTCAGCGCGGCGCACCACTACCAGCAGCTCGCCGGCGGCGAGGGGTACCGCTCCGGATCCCCGACCAACATCTCCGGCCAGGCGTTCCTGGACGCCCGCGTCTACACGATCTTCGACGGCACCAACGACCTGCTCAGCCAGCAGCTCACCGAGTACTGCCTGGCCCGGACGGACGGGCTGCCGCTCAGCAAGTTCCTCGCCGAATGGCCGCTCACGGCGGCGGCGATCACCGCGCAGGGCATCGACCTGGGCTTCCTCGACCGGGACCTCCGGCAGGAGCACCTGGTGCTCGCCGGCCGCGCCATCGCCTACGCGTTCGCGATCGGCCAGGTCATGCGGTGCGCCGCCAAGGCCGGCCCGGACGCCGGCCGCCGCGCGCGGGCGGCGATCGAGTTCCTCAAGGCCGACATCGCCGGGGTCGCCACGGAGTTCGGCCTGCTGTCGTCCGGGGTGCTCGGCATCGAGGACGGCGCCGTCCCGCCCCCGGCGGGCGTGCGGTTCTCGCGGTCGGTGCCCGTCCCCGCCGAGGCGTGAGGGGCGCCGGCGAAACGGCCGGGCGAAGCGGCCGGGAGAGCGGCCGGTCGAGCGGCCGGTCGAGCGGCCGGTCCGGCCGTCAGCCGAGCCTCTCCTCGCGCCGCCGGATCAGCTGGACCAGTTCCGCGGCCCGCTCCTTGATGAGGTGCAGCCCCGGATGGCCCCACGGGCGCGGCTCGCGGTCGATGATGCAGATCGTGCCGAGGGCCGTGCCGGTCCGGTCGATGAGCGGCGCCCCGACATAGGTCCGGATGCCGAGCTTGTCGACGACCGGGTTGCCGGCGAACCGCGGGTAGTCGCACACGTCGTCCAGGACGAGCGCCTTGCGCCGGACGACGACGTGCGGGCAGTAGCCGTGGTCGAGCGGCACCTCCCGGCCCAGCTCGACGGCGCCGCCCGGACCGCTCCCGGGGTCCTCCGGGGCGTACAGGCCGGCGAGGAACTGGTGGTCGGTGACGAAGTTGACCATCGCGAACGGCGGGAGGCCGGTGCCGACGAGCCGCCGGGCGGTCTCGGCGAGGTCCCGGGCGAACGCGTCGAACTCGGGGTCGGGTGCCTGGCCGAGGCCGAGTTCGCGCAGGCGCGCGACACGCTGCGGGACGTCGGCGTCGACGGGGGTCAGCAGGTGGCCGGCGGGCTCGTACAGGGGCTCGTGATTCACGGGAAACTCCATCTGCGGCGGGTTCGGGTCATGCGGACGGTGCGGGAACGGTGGCGATCAGATGCCGGATGAGGGCGCGCAGCACCGACGTGGTGGAGCGGCCGTCCCGCGCGTCGCACAGCACGATCGGCACGCGCGGGTCGAGTTCGAGGGCGGACCGCACCTCGTCGGGGTCGTAGCGGAAGGCGCCGTCGAACTCGTTCACCGCGATGAGGAACCGGGTCCCGCGGTTCTCGAAGAAGTCGACCGCCTCGAAGCAGGCGTCGAGGCGGCGGGTGTCGGCGAGCACGACGGCGCCGAGCGCGCCCGCGCACAGCTCGTCCCACATGAACCAGAACCGCTGCTGCCCGGGGGTGCCGAACAGGTACAGGACGATGTTGTGCTGGTCGATCGTGATCCGGCCGAAGTCGAGCGCCACGGTGGTCGTGGTCTTCTCCTCGACCCCGCCGAGGCTGTCGATGCCGACGCTGGCCGTCGTGATGAGCTCCTCGGTGCTGAGCGGTTCGATCTCGCTCGCCGCGCCGACGAAGGTCGTCTTCCCCACGCCGAACCCGCCCGCGATCAGGATCTTGACCTGAGTGGGGAACACCTCATCAGGCTCGTTGTAGGCCATCGAGTAGCTTCTCCAAAAGGTCTCGGTCGGTGAGTTCTGCCGCGGGACGCGGTGCCCGCGTGGTCATGGCGCGCCAGTGCACGAGGTCGGCGAGCAGGACTTTGGTGACCGCCACGGGCAGCCGCAGATGCGCCGCGACCTCGGCGACGGAGGTCGGCGCGCGGCACAGTTCGAGCGCCTTGCCGTGCTCGGGGTCGAGGTTCGCGGGGACCTGGCCGGTCGCCACCACCAGGGACAGCATGTCCAGGTGGACGGCCGGGCGGGTGCGGCCGGCGGTCACGGTGTACGGGCGCACCAGCGGCCCGGCGGCGTCGTCGAGCCAGACCTCGTTCTCGCCGGCCGTCATAGCGAGGGGCGCGGATCGCTCGTGCCGGGGGCCGACCGCGCCGCGGTGCCGAGGAACGGCCGGACGGACTTGATCAGCCGGGCCATCTCGAACCCGACGACGGCCGGATCGGCGTCCGCCCCGGCCAGCACCGCGAGGACGGAGTTGAAACCGGCCCACGCGATGAACAGCTGGCTGGACTTGAGCTCCGCCACCACCTGCCGGACCTCGTTGCTGCCGTCGAATTTCGTGCCGGCGCTGCGCGCGATGGAGAAGAGGCCGGAGGCGAGCGCGGCGAGCTGCTCCGCGCTGGCGCGGTCGAAGCCGTCGGCGGCCTTCAGCATGCCGTCCGAGGACAGCAGCACGCTGCCGCGGATGACGGGAACCTCCTCGCCCAGCCCCCGCAGCAGCCAAGCAAGATCTTGAGCCTGGTTCGGGGAGACAGCACTCAATGGACGCTCCTTATAGGTCGTAAAGTTTCGTCAGCCCGCGCTGCCCGCGTCATCGGTAAAGCCGCCGTCCGCATTTCCGCCGTCCTCCTCGGCGCCGCGCACACCCCGCTGGAATGCCGCCATGAGGCCGGGGTTGTGCTCGATCTCGTCGTCGTCCTGCTGCGGCGGAGTGGGGGCGTTGAGCAGTTCCGGCACCATGTTCGCCTGGACGCGGCGGCGCGGCAGCGAGGGCCGCTCACCGCCCTCCGCCGGGCTGGCCACGGCGCCGGCGCCGGGGCCGGGGCCCCACTCGGCCGACAGCGCGGGCGCCGCCGGATACTCGCCCGACGTGGCGGGCGGCGGCGGGGACGCCGGGGCGGCGGGCCGCGCGGCGGCCGCCTGGACGGTCGTCGGCTGCTGGACGGCCGTGGGCTGTGGCGCGGCCGTGGGCTGTGGGGCGGCGGGCCGCTGATGCGCCGCCGCGTGCGCACCGGCGGCGGCGGGCACCGGAACCCGCTCGGGTTCGTCCGGCGGCTCCGGGGCCTGCGCCTGCGCCGGCACCTGGGCCTGCGCCTGGGCTTGAGCCTGGGTCTGGGCCTCCAGCGCTTGCTGCCCGACCATCTCCTTGGGCACGATGACGACGGCCTGGGTGCCGCCGTACAGGTTGTCCTGGAGCTGGACGCGGACGCCGTGCCGGCGGGCGAGGGCGGACACGACCAGGAGCCCGATGCGTCCCTCCTGCAGCAGGTCGCCGGCACCGGTCCGGTCGGGGTCGGCGAGCAGGTCGTTCAGCCGCCGCTGCGTCTCGCGCGGGATCCCGAGGCCGCGGTCCTCGACCTCGATGGCGAGGCCCGCGCTGACCGTGTCCACCCGGATCAGCACCTGCGTGTGCGGAGGCGCGAACCGGGTGGCGTTCTCGATCAGCTCGGCGAGCAGGTGGACGACGTCCGCGACCGCGCCGCCGTGCAGGTCGCCCTCGACGGGCGGCACCACCTTGACCCGGTTGTAGTGCTCCACCTCCGCGATGGCCGAGCGCAGCACCTCGTACACCGTCACCGGCCGGCTCCACTGGCGGCGGGACGCGGCGCCGCCGATCACCGCGAGGCTCTCGGCCTGGCGGCGCATGCGGGTGCTGAGGTGGTCGACCTTGAACAGGCCCTTGAGGAGGTCGGGGTCCTCGACCTGGTTCTCCAGCTCGTCCAGGCCGCGGATGGCCCGGTGGGCGAGCGACTGCATCCGCCGGGCGAGGTTGACGAAGACGTCCACCCGCTGGTCGGTGCCGCCGGTCTCGCGGGCCGCGGTGTCGAGCACGGCGTTCCACGCCTCGCCCTGCGCCTGCCGCAGCTCGTAGGCGAGCCGGACGAACGGGTCGCTGGAGTCGGTGGCCGGGATGTCCTCGCTGCGCGGCGCGGTCTCCCCGGCATGGACCCGCTCGACCAGCTCCCGCAGGCCCTGCCGGCCGCGCGCGATCGAGAACCACAGCTCGCCGAGCCGCCGCTGGACGTCCTCGTGCCCGCGCACCGGCGGCCGGGCCTGCAGCCGGTCCACCCGCCGGGTCGCCGCGTCCGCCCCGAGGACGGCCGCGCCCAGCGTGAGCACGACGCCCACGGCGACCGCGGCCAGCACCAGCCGCGTCCTGCCGGTGTCGGCGCCGCCGCTGTAGAGCATCGCCACGGCGCCGGCGCCGAGGGCCCCCACGACGGCCGCGGGCAGGACGGTAACGCACAGGTGGAAGGACCGTACGTTGCTGTGGCGGCGCATGCCGCGGGCCGGGGCCCTGCCGTGTCGCCGGGAATCCTGGCGCTCAGCGTCGGCAGCAGGTTCGGAGAAAACAGGCATCGGCGTCCTCAGTGCGATCGAGGGCTCAGCAGGAGTCACATGACTGAGTAAGGCGTGCTCTTACGGGCACACTCCGTATCTAGGCTGACACAACGTACGTTGGGGCAAGCGCAGATCGCTGAGATTCCAGAGATATCGGACCACTTTCAGCAGTCCCGTCCCGCCGTGCCCAATTCGCCCGAAATTGCCTATATGTACGCAGCCACTAGGGACGTCCCGCGTCACTTCTCCGGCCGCCGCAGCGCTTACGCGCCACGTCGCGGACGTAGTACGGAAGGGCCTCGACAGAGATCAGCGGCGGCAGCAACTCGGGCTCACCGGTAAGCGCCCGAAAAGCGACGGCCACCGTCACGTCGTGGTCGGGCCGCTGGACGAGTTCGACCGGGTCGCCCGCGCGGATCTCACCGGCCTCGATGACGCGCAGGTAACCGCCTGGCCGCGCCGCCCGCGAGAACCGCTTGATCCATCCGGCCTCGTCCAGCCAGCCCTGGAAGGTGCCGCAGGGGATCCGCGGGCAGCTCACCTCCAGCAGAACGCCCCGCCCGACACGCCACCGGTCGCCGATCAGCGCGCCGTTGACGTCGATTCCGGCGGTGGTGAGGTTCTCACCGAAGACGCCGTCGGGCAGCGGCCTGTCCAGTTCGTCCTGCCACCGGTCGAGGTCCTCGCGCGCGTAGGCGTAGACGGCCTGGTCCGGCCCGCCGTGGCCGCGGACGTCGTAGGCGCGGTCGCCTGCCAGGCCGACCTCGCCCGTCCCCTCGGAAGCCGGAGCGGTGACCGCCACCGGGCCGTCGAGCGGACGCTTGTCGATCCCGGTCAGCCTCGTCTTCTTCCATGGATTGGTGCGCGGGCGTCCGACATTGACCGAGAGCAGCCTCATGCGGACGACGGTACCGACGGTACGAAGCCGCCCGGCGCGGCGGCGAGTCCTTATCCGGTCTGGTGGGGGTCAGGGGTGGTGATGAAGGCGGCGTAGCCGTCGTGGAGGCGGGTCAGGCCGAACTCGAAGAGCTGCTCGTAGGAGAAGTCGAAGGTGTTGTCGGCCATGCCCGCCATCGTGGGGTAGTCGCCGCTGCTCATGGCTTTGACGATGGTCGGTTCCTGGACGGCCCAGAACTCCTCGTTGCTGACGCCCGTGCGGGCCTCGGCGCGGCGTTCGTTGACGTAGCGGCGTGCGACGCCCTCCACGTAGTCGTTCTGGGCGCTGATCATCATGAGCAGGGTCCGGTCGTCCACGCCGGCGGGGCGCAGCCTGGCGACGAGGCGGTCGAGGCCGCGCATGGCGTTGGGGCCGAGGAGCGGGCGGCTCTGGTCGACGAACGCGTACCAGGGGTGGTCGAGGCACAGCCGCCAGTGGTGCCGGGCGTCGGCCGCGAGGACCTCGCGCCAGCCGCCCTCCGCGTCCTCGCCGGGGACGTCGATGACGTGGTCGAGCATGAGGTCCAGCAGCTCGCTCTTGCCGGGGACGTAGCGGTAGAGCGACATGGTCCCGACGCCGAGGCGGGTCGCGATCGAGCGCATCGACAGCGCTTCGAGGCCCTCCGTCCGGGCGAGCTCGTCGGCGACCTCGACGGCGGCGGCGACGATCCGGTCGAGGGTGAGCGCGGGCGGGCGCCCGCGCGGGGGCCGGGCCGTGTCTCCCCACAGCAGCTTCAGGCTCCGCCCGAGGTCGCGGCCGCCGTGCTCCGTCGTCATCGTCCGTCCTGGTCATCGGTGCCCGCCTGTGTACGGGACATGACGCTACCGCGCCGCGCCGCGGTGGCTCGGCGGGCACTTCGAGTATGCTGTACGCTAATTCGCGTATGTCATACGCGAATAAGGAGGCGGCATGCCCGAGCACGCGATCCTCGCCGCGGGGATCCGCAAGGACTACGGGACGAAACGGGCGCTGGACGGCTTCGACCTCGCGGCGCCGCCGGGCATGGTCTACGGCCTGCTCGGCCCCAACGGCGCGGGGAAGACGACCGCCGTGCGCATCCTGGCCACGCTCGTCCGGCTGGACGGCGGCCGGGCCGAGGTCGCCGGGCTGGACGTCGCCGCGCGGCCCCGGCAGGTGCGCCGCCGGATCGGCCTGGCGGGGCAGCACGCCGCGCTCGACGAGGTGCTGACCGGACGGCAGAACCTGCGCATGTTCGGCCGCCTGTTCCACCTCGGCCGGCGCGGTGCGGCGGCCCGCGCCGAGGAGCTGCTGGAGCAGTTCGGCCTGGTGGAGGCGGCCGGCAAGGGCGTCAAGGAGTACAGCGGCGGGATGCGCCGCCGGCTCGACCTCGCGGCCGCCATGATCCTCGCCCCGGACGTGCTGTTCCTGGACGAGCCGACCACCGGGCTCGATCCGCGCGGCCGGAACGAGGTGTGGCGCGCCGTCCGGTCGCTGGTCGCGCGGGGCACGACCGTGCTGCTGACGACGCAGTACCTCGACGAGGCCGACCAGCTCGCCGGGCGCATCGCCGTCCTGGACCAGGGCCGCGTCATCGCCGACGGGACCCCGCGGTCGCTGAAGCGGCTGATCGGCGCGGACCGGGTCGAGGTGGTGGTGCGCGATCCCGCCGACCTGTCCGCGGCGGCGGCGGTGGTCGGCCGGGTCGCGTCCGCCGAGCCGCGGGTCGACGCGGGCGCGGCGCGGGTGCACGCACCGGTCGCCGACCGGGTGGCCGCGCTGACCGAGGTCGCCCGCACCCTCCAGGACGACGGCATCGCCGTGGAGGACATCGGACTGCGCCGCCCCACGCTGGACGAGGTCTTCCTGCGCCTCACCGGGCACAGCGCCGCGGAGCCCGAGGAGAAGGACGGCGAGAAGGACGGCGAGAAGGACGGAGTGCAGAACGCGGAGAAGGAAGGGGTGGAGGTGTGAGCGCGCGGCTCTACTGGGCGGTCGCGGACTCCTGGACCATCGTCCTGCGCGGCCTGACCCACTACGTCCGGCAGCCGGGCAACATCGCCTGGCAGCTCGGGTCCCCCATCGTCATGGTGCTGCTGTTCGGGTACGTGTTCGGCAGCGCGATGTCGGTGCCGGGCGGCGGCGACTACCGCGAGTTCCTGATGCCCGGAATGTTCGGCATGACCATGGCGATGGGCTTCATGAACACCGCGTACGCCGTCGTGTACGACAGCGGGCGCGGCGTCACCGACCGGTTCCGGTCGATGCCGATGGCGTCGTCGGCCGTCGTCACGGGACGCGGCGTCGGCGACCTGATGGCCGCGACCCTCGACCTCCTCGTCCTGGCGCTGACGGCGCTGGCGATCGGGTGGCGCTCGGACGGGGGCGTGCTCGGCACGCTCGCCGCGTTCGGGCTGTTCCTGCTGCTGCGCTTCGCGCTGATCTGGATCGGCGTGCTGCTCGGCCTGCTCGTCCCGAACGAGGAGGCGGCGGGCAGCCTGTTCGCGGTGGCGTTCCCGTTCGCGATGATCTCCAGCGCGTTCGTGGCGCCGTCGCTGATGCCGGACTGGCTCGGCGCGGTCGCGCGGTGGAACCCGGTGTCGTCGACGGTGACGGCTTCCCGGGAGCTGTTCGGCAACCCGGCCGCGGTCGGCGGCACCTGGGTCGAGCAGCACGCGCTGCTGATGGCGGTCGTCTGGCCGGTCGCGATCACGGCGGTCTTCCTGCCCCTCGCCGTCCGCCGCTACCACGGCCTGAGCCGCTGAAGGAGCGCTATCACACCGGCCGGTCCGTGGACGCCGGCGGTCGTCCTGATGGCGGCCGGCCCGACCTTCGCGGGGCTCGGGCTGCGCGGTCCGGGAGGCCCGCCGCAGCCGCCCGCGTGGGCAGCTACCACCCGGCCGGCTCGGCTGGGGGCCGCACTTGGCACGCGTCGCGATCTACCGTTGCCGGATGGACGAGTATGCGGTGCCCATCCTGCCGAGCCGCGACCTCAACGAGACCCTCGACTTCTACGTCCGGCTGGGCTTCGAGCTGCGGGGTGACCCACCGGACCGGTACGACTACCTCATCATCGGACGCGGCGGCGTGGAACTGCAGTTCTTCCACGACCCCGAGGTGGACCCGCTGACCACCGCGGCCGGCTGCTACGTGCGCGTCCCGGACGCGGACGCCCTCCACCGGGAATGGGCGGACGCCGGCGTGCCGTCCGACCCGGCCACGGGCAGCCGCCTCCAGCCGCCCGACGACCGCGAGTACGGGATGCGCGAGTTCGCCCTCGTCGACCGCAGCGGCAACCTCCTGCGCATCGGCTCGCCGCTGCCGCCCGTCCCGGAACTCGACACCTCCGTCGCGCACCCCGCCCGGGTCTACGACTACTGGCTCGGCGGCAACGACAACTTCGCCGCCGACCGGGAACTCGGGGACGCGATGATCCAGGCGATCCCGACGCTCCCCGCCATGGCGCGGGCCAACCGGTCGTTCATGGAGCGGGTGACACGGCACCTGGTGGAGTCGGGCGTCACGCAGTTCCTCGACATCGGCAGCGGCATCCCGACGTCCCCGAACCTGCACGAGATAGCGCAGGGCATCGACCCGTCCGCCCGCGTGGTGTACGTCGACAACGACCCGCTGGTCACCGGGCAGGCGCGGGAGATGATCGCGGACGTCTCGGGCGTCGCCTACCTGCACGGCGACCTCACCGACCCGGAGTCGATCAGCGCCGACCCGCTCCTCGCCGGGACGCTCGACCTCACCCGCCCGGTCGCGCTGATGGTCGTCGCGCTCCTGATGTACTTCCCCGCCGAGCGCCGCCCGGAGCGGTGGGTCGCGACGCTGCTCGGCGCGCTCCCGTCCGGCAGCACGCTGGCGATCTCGCACCCGACCGCCGACTTCGACCCCGAGGCCGTCGCCGCCGCCAACGCCGCGGCGAACGCGGCCGGGATCCCGCTGGTCTCCCGCACCCGCGACGAGTTCGCCGCGCTGTTCGGCACCGCGACCCTCCTCGACCCCGGCGTGGTGCCGATCGCGGCATGGCGTCCGGACACGCCCCCGGCCGACCCGCACGAGGCGTACTACTACGCCGCCCTCGCCCGCCGGGATTGACTTCGCTTCCCGTCTTGACGCAGGTCAGAGGCAGTGCAAGCGTGGAAGGTGATGGTGGAAAAGGGGGACCCATCATGACCGAGATCAAGAGCATTGAGAAGCCGGATGACCGGCGCGACTTCCCCCGGGGACACCTGGAGGTCGTCAACCTCACCGGACTCGTCTTCGGGAAGGCGACGTTCGAGCCCGGCTGGCGCTGGACGGAGTCCGTCAAGGACATCGCGGGCACCGACCTGTGCGAAGTCCACCACAACGGCTACGTCGTCGCGGGGCGCATGCGCATCCAGACCAAGGACGGCTCCGAAGGCGAGGTCGGCCCTGGGGACGTGTTCGTCCAGGAGCCGGGCCACGACGCCTGGGTCGTCGGCGACGAACCCTGCGTCATGTTCGACTTCGCCGGCGGCATCGGCGACTACGCCAAGGCCGGCTGACCGGGACATCCGGTGACCGATTGCGGCCGGGGGGCGCGCAGGAACGCCCCCCGGCCGCAGACTGTGCGGACAGGTCAAGTGAACTTCCTCGGCTGCGCCGTCCAGTTCCTCGAACTGCCGGACGCCGCGTTCGGCGGCGCGCAGCGCTCACGCCGGGGACGCGGGCGGAGATCGAGCGGTTCTTCGACGGCTTCGAGCTGGTCGAACCGGGGCTGGCCGACGTCCGCGCCTGGCGGTCCGGCGGCCAGGCGGGCGACCAGGCGGGCGACCATGTGGGCGAGCTCCCCGGACTGCCGTGGACGACGGTCGGCGGCGTCGGCCGCCTGCTGTGAACCTGCGGCGTGCCGTGCCCGTCGGTGATGTAGTGGAGACGGCGAAAGGGGCGGGCGTGGAGGCTCTACTCAGCGTGGCGGACTCGTCCGACGGGACGGAGATCACGTCCCTGTACCGGTGGCTGGCGCAGGACCCGGACGTCCGCCGGGACGCGAAGGTGACGATCGTCCCGGGGCCGGCGCGGCCCGGCGACATGAGCGGTGCGCTGGAGGTCGTGAACGTCGTCCTGAGCAATGCCATCGCGTTCAGCGGCCTGGTCGTCGCGGTGGCCGCCTGGATCGGGTCGCGGAGATCGTCTTCTGGTCCCGCCGTGCGGATCGAGCGCGACGGCGTGTCGGTCACGATCAGTGCCGACTCGCCGGAGGCGGTCCGGGACGTCCTCCGGGCGCTGGAGGGCGAGCCGGGCGGGACGGAGTGACCGGACTGCCGGACGCGGAGGGATCCCGCGCCGTCCTGATCGGCGTCCACCGCTACGACACGCTGGACGACCTGCCCGCGGTGGAGCAGAACCTCACCGGCCTCCGCGACGTGTTCACCGACCCCGCACTGTGGGGACTGGCCGAACGGAACTGCCTGCTCGTCGGTCAGCCGCCCTCGGCCCGGACGATCCTCGACACCCTGCGGAAGGCCGCCGCCGAAGCCACCGACGCCCTGGTTGTCTACTTCGCCGGGCATGGCCTGACCGATCCCTACACCGACGAACTGTGCCTGGCACTGCCCGACACCGACCCCGAGCACTCCTACACCGCCCTCCGGTACGAGGACGTGCGTCGCGTGGTGATGCACGCGGGCGGCGGCGCCCGACGCAAGGTGGTCGTCCTGGACTGCTGCTACAGCGGCCGGGCCCTTGTCGGCGGCATGAGCGCGACCGAGCAGGTCGCCGACCAGGCGGTGGTGGACGGCACGTACCTGCTGACCGCGTCCGCCGAGACCCGCAAGGCGCTGGCCCCGCCCGGCGAGCCGTACACGGCGTTCACCGGCGAGCTGATCCACACGCTCGCCGAAGGCGTCCCCGGCGGCCCCGCCCTGCTGGACATGGAGACCGTGTACCGGCGCCTCCACGTCCGGCTGACCGCCCGGTCACGGCCGGTACCCCAGCAGCGCAACCGCAACGCGGGCGGCGCCATCGCCCTCGTCCGCAACGCGGCAGGTCCCGCTGAGCCCGAACCGTCCCCGCCTCCCGTGGTGCGCCCGTCCCGGCATCCGCTGGAGGACGTGCACGAGGGCGCCGCGCAACTCGCGTCACAGATCGCCCGCACCCTCGGCCCCGCCGGCGGCCTGGTCCGATACACGGCGCCGGACGGCACCCGCCGCACCACCGCGGACCCGGCCGTTCTCTGCCAGGCCACCGCCGAGCCCCGCACGGACGCCGAACTGGGCGCCGACCTCATCCGCCGGCTGGTGCGCCGGATGCGTGCCGAATCCTCGGACGGCGCCGCCACCGCCGCCGTGATGGCCCAGGCGATGATCACCACCGCGCTCGACATCGTGCGCAAGGACGCCATGCCCCCGGCCCGGCTCCGCACGGAGCTGGCCGAGTCCGGCGAGCGGGCCGTCCGGCTGCTGCGCGGCCGGGCCGTCGAGATCGCGTGGAGGGGGCAGCTCCGGCAGGTCCTGACCGCCGCGACCGGCGATCCGGACGGCGCCGGGGCCCTCACGGAGGCGGCGGACAAGATCGGCAAGGAGGGCGTGATCTTCCTGGAGGAGCGCCGGCGACCGGGACTGGACCTGGAGCTTCACGAAGGGATGTTCCTTCCCGCCGCCGGCTCCCCCGCCGCCGGCTCCCCCGCCGCCGGCTCCCCCGCCGACCCCGGCGATCACGATCCTCCGCCGGCCTTCACGCTCGCCGAGCCGTATCTCCTGGTGTTGACCGAGCCGCCGTCCGCCGGCCTCCGGCAGTTTCTCGACCGGCAGGACCGGCCCGCGGTCGTGCTCGGTCCCGCCGACGACGGCGCGGTCCTCATGCGGTCCTTCGGCGAGCACCGCTGGGAGCGGCGTCTGCCGAGCGCCCATCCGTTCGGCACCCTCGACGACCTCGCCCTGCTGATCGGCGCGAACCTGCAGCAGGGAAACCCCGTGGTCGTCCCGAAGATCGAGATCGACGCGTCCGGGGTGCGCATCGACCACGGGTACCGCGGTGACAGTGACAGGATTCAGCGGCGGGTCAACGAATTGCGCGCCGCGGCGGCCGCCGCGCCCACCGCCGCCCAGCGTGCGGGCATCAAGCTGCGCATGGCCCAGATCGCCGGGGGAGTAGCCACCATCCGGATGGGCCGCACGCCCGGCGAGCCGGAGGACGTCTTCCTCCCGCGCCTGGAGGTCCTCGCCCGCGCCCGGGACGCGATGCCCGCCCTCATCGACCAGGGGTTCGTGGCCGGTGGGGGAGTCGCCCTCCGTGACGTGGCGACCGGCCTCTTCAGAAGAGTGCCGGCCCTGCCGATGGCCGGGGCGACGGCCGTGCTCGTCGCGGGGCTGTCGGAGCCGTTCATCCGGTTCGCGGCCGACTGCGGTCTCACCCCCCAGGATGCGCACGACCTGGTCGCCGCGGCATCCCCCGCGAACGGGCTGGACGTCCCGACGGGGCGGCCCGTCGAGATGGCCGAAGCCGGGATCATCGACTCCGCCGCCGTCCTCGCCGGCGCGATCACGGCCGCCGTCGCGACCACGCGGGAGTTCCTGGCGCTCGCCTGACCGTCCACCGCGATTGGCGGAAGTTGACGACGTGGGAGGCGGCGGGGACGGGTAGGTTCGAAAGATGAACGAGCGGCCGACTCTTGAGGACATTCGCCGGGCGCCGAAGGTGCTGCTGCACGACCACCTGGACGGCGGGGTGCGTCCCGCGACCATCGTGGAGCTGGCGCAGGAGAGCGGGTACGGGGACCTGCCGACCACCGACGCCGACAACCTCCGGACGTGGTTCGAGGAGGCGTCCAACTCGGGGTCCCTGGAGCGGTACCTGGAGACGTTCTCGCACACGGTCGGCGTGATGCAGACCGTCGAGGCGCTCACCCGCGTCGCCTACGAGTGCGCGGAGGACCTCGCGAACGACGGGGTCGTCTACGCGGAGGTCCGGTACGCGCCGGAGCAGCACCTCAACATGGGGCTCACACTGGAGCAGGTCGTCGAGGCCGTCCTGGACGGGTTCGCGCGCGCCCGCAGGGACTTCGGCATCCGGGTCGGGACGCTGGTCACGGCGATGCGGCACGCCGCGCGCAGCATGGAGATCGCGGAGCTGGCCGTCCGGTACCGGGACCTCGGCGTCGTCGGGTTCGACATCGCGGGCGCCGAGGCCGGGTATCCGCCGACCCGGCACCTGGACGCGTTCGAGTACCTGCAGCGGGAGAACGCCCACTTCACCATCCACGCCGGGGAGGGGTTCGGGCTGCCGTCGATCTGGCAGGCGATCCAGTGGTGCGGCGCGGACCGGCTCGGGCACGGTGTCCGGATCATCGACGACATCGAGGCGGACGGCGACGACGCGCGCCTCGGCCGGCTCGCCGGTTACGTCCGGGACAAGCGGATCCCGCTGGAGATGTGCCCGACGTCCAACATCCAGACGGGCGCGGCGAAGTCGATCGCCGAGCACCCGATCGGGCTGCTGCGCCGCCTCAGCTTCCGCGTCACCGTCAACACCGACAACCGGCTGATGAGCGGCACGACGCTGTCGCAGGAGTTCGCGAAGCTCGTCGAGGCGTTCGGCTACGGGTGGGACGATCTGCAGTGGTTCACGGTGAACGCGATGAAGTCGGCGTTCGTGCCGTTCAACGAGCGGCTCGAACTGATCAACGGGGTGATCAAGCCGGGGTTCGCGCAACTCAAATGGAGCGGTGCCAGGCCGCTGGCATGATCGAGCCATGACCATTCGCTCCACCGGCGGGCAGGTCGCCGCTTACGCGTGGCTCGTGTTCGCCCTGCTCAATTTCGTGGACCTGTTCGTCGGCGTCACCGGTGACCCCGACTACTCGCTGACGACGTTCACCATCGCGTTCCTGCTGCTGCTCGGCTGCGGGGTCGCCTACACGGTCGGGCTGCGTCCCGCGATCGTCGCGGACGAGGAGGCGCTGACCGTCCGCAACCCGCTCCGGGACGTCCGGGCACCGTGGGCGGCGATCCGGAGCATCGAGGGCAGGAACGCGGTGATCGTCCGCTACGCCGGTCCGGGCGGGACGGACCTGGAGACCCGCGCCTGGGTGCACCAGACGTCGCCCCGGGCGCAGGCCAAGGCGGAGGCGCGGGCGCAGAAGCAGGCGCGCAAGAACCAGGGCCCGGCCGTCGACCTGCGCGGGCGGACGCACACGGGCTTCGCCGCCCAGCAGCTCAACGAGATGCGCGACCGCCACCGGCCGAAGGCGAAGTCGGGGGCCCCCGACAAGGCCGCCGCGGCGAAGACCGAGACCGCCGCCGAAGGCACGGTCGGCTGGTCGGTCCCGGCGGTAACGTCCCTGGCCGTCCCCTTGGCCGCCGTACTCGCCGCCCTGATCTACGCCGTCCTCAACTGACCGCCGACCAAGCCACCACCCGCCACCCGGCCCGCCCCGTTGTTGATCTGCGGCGTGTTGTTGTTTTCGACGTGGGCGGTCTCTAGTGTCTGTTGCAACGAGGTCCCTGGAAGGATCTTGTTGTGCCAGGAAAGCGTTTGACGAGTGCCGAGCGTGCGCAGATTGAGGTGTTGTTCGGTGTGGGCCGGTCGTTTCCGCAGATCGCGGAGGTGATCGGTCGGGACCGGTCGACGGTGTGGCGGGAGGTGAAGCGCAACCACTCCTACCGGTGCTCGGATGCCGGTGGTGGGGCGCGGCATCCGGGCCGGGCGACCACGGCTCGGCCGGGCGGGCTGGGTGGGCTGTACCGGTGGACGTATTCGTATGTGGCGGCGCAGCGCAAGGCGGACGTTCGGGCGCGGCGGCACCGGCCGGGCAAGCTGATCGGCAACAGCGGGAACAAGGGCCGGGCCTGGCGGGCGGGCCGGTTGTGGCCGGTGGTGCGTGATCTGCTGGTGCAGCGGTGGTCGCCGCAGCAGATCGCGGCGCACCTGCGCGCCGCCCACCCCGACCAGCCGGAGATGCGCGTGTCGCACGAGACGATCTATCAGGCGATCTACTACCAGGCCCGGGGCCGGATGCGGGCCGAGCTGGCCCGGCAGCTGGACCTGCGGGCCGGTGAGGGGTCGGTGCTGCGCAGCGGCCGTGCCGCCCGCCGTCCGCAGTCGCGGGCGGCGCGGGCCGAGGGCGCGGCGCGGTCCCGTAGGCCCTGGGTCGAGGGGCTGCACATCTCGACCCGGCCGGCCGAGGCCGCCGATCGGGCGGTGCCGGGGCACTGGGAGGGGGACCTGGTGATCGGGGCCCGCGGGTCCAGTGCGATCATCACCCTGGTCGAGCGCACCACCCGGTTCGTGATGCTGGGCGCGTTGCCGCACTCACGGGTGTCGGAGCAGGTCACCGGCGTGCTGACCACTCTGATGCGCAGGTTGCCGGCCGAGCTGGCCGCGACCTTGACCTGGGACCAGGGCGCCGAGATGGCCGAGCACGCCACCTTCACCCTGGCCACCGGCTGCCGCGTCTACTTCTGCGACCCGCACTCACCCTGGCAGCGCGGCTCCAACGAGAACACCAACGGGCTGCTGCGCCAGTACTTCCCCCGCTCCTCCACCGACTTCCGCACCTACACCCAGCACGACCTCGACCAGATCGCCCGCCAGCTCAACGGACGACCCCGCCAGACCCTGAACTGGAAAACCCCAGCCCAAACACTCAACCAGTACCTCGTTGCAACAACCACTTGACACCGCCGTGCTCATAACAACAACACGCCGCAGATCAACGGGGTCGGTGGGCGGTTTAGGCGAGGGCGGTGGAGAGGGCTTGGCGTAGGGCGGTTAGTTCGGCGGCGGCTCGGGTGCGGACGTCGGTGACGTCGTCGTCCTCGACGGGGAGGACTACCTCCAGGTAGCACTTGAGCTTCGGTTCCGTGCCCGATGGGCGGATCACCACGCGGGAGCCGCCGGCCAGGCGGAAGCGGAGGCCGTCGGTGGGCGGCAGGCCGCCGGACGGCCGGGACAGGTCGTCGGACGACTCGACGGCGCGGCCGGCCAGGTCCTGCGGGGGAGCGGCGCGCAGGCGGGCCATGGCGGCGGTGATCAGGGACAGGTCGTCCACCCGGATCGAGAGCTGGGACGTGGCGTGCAGGCCGTACTCGCGGGCCTGGGCGTCCAGCAGGTCGAGGAGGGTGCGGCCGTCGCGCTTGGCGTCGGCGGCGAGCGCGGCGACGGCCAGGGCGGCGCCGATGCCGTCCTTGTCGTTGACGAGGACGCCGCGGTCGTCGCCGACGCTGTAGCCGAGCGCCTCCTCGTAGCCGAAGACCAGCCGGTCCGGCGCTCGGCCGGGGGACGGCCCCCCGGCCTTCATGATCCACTTGAAGCCGGTGAGCGACTCGGCGAACCGGACGCGGTGCGCGGCGGCGATCGCGCGGAGCAGCGACGACGACACGATCGTGGTGACGGCGAGGCGGTCGTCGCCGGCGGTGTGCCGCAGGACGTGCTCGGCGAGCAGCCCGCCGACCTCGTCCCCGGTCAGCGTCCGCCAGCCGGACGGGGACGGGACGGCGACGGCGCAGCGGTCCGCGTCCGGGTCGTTGGCGATCACCAGGTCGGCGCCGCGGGCCTCGGCCAGGGCGAGCGCCAGGTCCAGCGCGCCCGGTTCCTCCGGGTTCGGGAAGGCGACGGTCGGGAAATCGGGGTCCGGGTCGGCCTGCTCGGGGACGACGACCGGCGCCGGGAAACCGGCCCGGTCGAACGCCGCCAGCAGGACGTCGCGGCCGACGCCGTGCATCGGCGTGTAGACGATCGAGATGTCGCGGTCACCGCCGAGGCGCAGCGACGACACCGCGTCCAGGTAGAGGTCGGTGTCGTCGTGGACCGGCCAGCCGGAACCGAGGGGCAGCTCGTCCACGCGGCCGACGGCGTCGATCGCGGCGGAGATCTCGCTGTCCTGCGGCGGGACGATCTGGGCGCCGTCCGACCAGTACACCTTGTAGCCGTTGTCGCGCGGCGGGTTGTGGCTGGCCGTCACCATGACGCCGGCGACGATGTCGCCGAACGCCCGGGTGAAATGGGCCAGGACGGGCGTCGGAACGGGGTCGGCGAACACCTCGGGACGCAGGCCCGCCCCGCTCAGCACGGCCGCGGTGTCATCGGCGAACCGCCGGGAGCCGTGCCGGGCGTCGAAACCGATGATCACGCGGCCGCCGGGGGGCAGGCAGGCGGCCAGGCCGGCGGCGGCGCGCATGACCGTCACCCGGTTCATGCGGTTCGGACCGGCGCCGAGTTCGCCGCGCAGGCCGGCCGTCCCGAACTCCAGGCGGGAGCCGAACCGGGAGGCCAGGGCCTCGTCGTCGCCGGCGTCCAGGATCGCGCGGAGCTCGGCGCGGGTGCCGGCGTCCGGGTCCTGCGCCAGCCATTCCCCGGCGCGGGCGCGGAGGTCGCTCACAGCTTCGCCAGGACGGTGGCGAGCAGGGTGCCCATGCGGCCGGCGGAGGCGCGGCCCGCGGCGAGGACCTCCTCGTGGTCCAGGGGCTCGTCCGACAGCCCGGCCGCGATATTGGTGACCAGGGAGATCCCGAGGACGTCGGCGCCGCCGCGCCGCGCCTCGATCGTCTCCAGGACGGTCGACATGCCGATCATGTCGGCGCCCAGCGTGCGCAGCATCCGGATCTCGGCGGGCGTCTCGTAGGTCGGCCCGCGGAACGCCGCGTAGACGCCCTCCCGCAGGGTCGGGTCGACCTCCTTGGCGAGGGTGCGCAGCCGTCCCGAGTACGCCTCGGTCAGGTCCAGGAACGTCGGGCCGGTGAGCGGGTTCGCGCCCGACAGGTTCAGGTGGTCGGCGATCAGCACCGGGTCGCCGACGCTCTGGTGCTCGGGCCGCAGCCCGCCCGCCGCGTTCGTCAGCACCGCCGTCGTCACCCCGGCGGCCAGCGCCGTCCGGACGGGATGCACCACGGCATCGACGCCGTGCCCCTCGTACAGGTGCGTCCGGCCGAGGAACACCAGCGCGTGCCGCCCGCCGATCTCGACGACCCGGACCGTCCCGGCGTGCCCCTCCACGGCCGGCGGCGCGAAGCCGGGCAGTTCGGTCACCGTCAGCTCGGTGACGGGCTCGCCCAGCCTGTCGGCCGCCGGCACCCAGCCGGAGCCCATCACGAGGGCGACGTCGAAGGAGTCGATGGACGTGCGGTCGCGCAGCGCGTCCGCGGCCGCCCGCGCCAGTGCAAAAGCGTCGTTGCTCACAAGCCCGACACTACCGCCGGGCCCGTCGTATCTCGATCAGTCGCCCAGCGACTTGCACGGACGTGTCCGCAGGTCCTTGACGTAGTCGTCGGGGGCGCCGGCCTTCTCCGCCGCGTCCGCGAGGATCCCGAGGTAGCGCGCGGACGGCAGCCCGCCCTCGTAGTCGTCCAGCACGTACATCCAGCACAGGGCGTCGCCGTCGAGCGTCTCCACCCGGACCCGGATCTTGCGGTAGACGTCGAGCGCGGCGCCCTCCCAGGCGTCGAGTTCCTTCTCGTCCCAGGCGGGCACGTCGTACATGACGACGAAGACCTGCTCGGAGCGGTCCTCGGCGACGGTCGCGAGGGCACCGTCCCAGCTCTTGTCCTGCCCGCCGAAGGTCAGCCGCCAGCCGGCCAGCCAGCCGGTGCCGCGCATCGGTGAGTGCGGAGCCCGGCTCGCCATCTGCTCGGGATCCATGTTGGAGGCGTACGCCGCGTACAGTGCCACGTTGGCCAAGGCTACGCCACGTTTGAAGCGGGGGTGTGGGGGTTGTCCCCCACAAGCAACGCGCCACGTTTGAAGCGGGGGTGTGGGGGTTGTCCCCCACAAGCAATGCGCCACATTTGAAGCGGGGGTGTGGGGGTTGTCCCCCGCACGTGTCGTGGGGGTACGGAACGGGACTTTTCACTGCCTGGCATAGGGAAGGATGGAAGATGTGACCCGCATCGTGATCATCGGAGGAGGACCGGGCGGTTACGAGGCCGCGCTCGTCGCGGCCCAGCTCGGCGCGGACGTGACCGTCATCGAACGGGACGGTCCCGGCGGCGCGTGCGTGCTCACCGACTGCGTGCCCTCCAAGACGCTCATCGCCACCTCGACCCGGATGTCGGTCATGTCGGAGTCGACGGGCCTCGGCCTGCGCTTCAACGGCGGCCCCGACGGCATCGTCGGCGCGCTGGAGGCCGACATGGCCGAGGTCAACAAGCGCGTGAAGGACCTCGCCCGCGCCCAGTCGTTCGACGTCGCCGAGCGGCTCGCCTACGAAGAGGTCAAGATCGTCCGTGGTGAGGCGCGGCTGGTGGAGCCGCATGTCGTCGCGGTCGGCGACCGGCACATCCGGGCCGACATCGTGCTCATCGCGACGGGCGCGACGCCGCGCGTGCTGCCGGGCGCGGAGCCGGACGGCGAGCGCATCCTGAACTGGCGCCAGCTGTACGACCTGCCGGAGCTGCCCGAGGACCTGATCGTCGTCGGGTCCGGTGTGACGGGCGCGGAGCTGGCCGGGGCGTACCTGTCGCTCGGGTCCAACGTCACGCTGGTGTCCTCGCGCGACCGGATACTCCCCACGGAGGACGCCGACGCCGCCGCCGTCCTGCAGGAGGTGTTCCTGCGGCGCGGGATGAACGTCATGTCGCGGTCGCGGGCCGCGGGCGTGGAGCGGTCCGGGGACGGCGTGATCGTCACGCTGACGGACGGCACGAAGATCGAGGGCTCGCACTGCCTGATGACGGTCGGGATGGTGCCGAACACCACGGGCATCGGCCTGGAGGAGATCGGCGTCCGGTGCGACGCGCGCGGGTTCGTCGAGGTCGACAAGGTGTCGCGGACGTCCGTCCCGCACATCTACGCGTCCGGCGACTGCACGGGCGTGCTCATGCTCGCGTCGGTCGCGGGCATGCAGGGGCGCATCGCGATGTGGCACGCGCTGGGTGAGGCGGTGCAGCCGCTCAAGCTCGGCTGGGTGTCGTCCAACATCTTCACCGACCCCGAGGTCTCGTCGGTGGGCGTGACGCAGCAGATGGTCGACTCCGGGGACGTCAACGCCCGGACGGTCATGCTGCCGCTGTTCACCAACGCGCGCGCCAAGATGCAGGGCTTCGAGGACGGTTTCGTGAAGCTGTTCTGCCGTCCGTCCACGGGGATCGTGCTCGGCGGCGTCATCGTCGCGCCGCGGGCGAGCGAGTTGATCCTCGGTGTGTCGATCGCCGTCCAGCAGCACCTGACCGTCGACCAGGTGGCGCAGACGTTCGCGGTGTACCCGTCGCTGTCGGGCAGCATCACCGAGGCGTCCCGGCGGCTGATGGCCGAGCACGCCTACTAGAGGCGCGCCCGGCCATGGGACGACCGCGCTAGAAGTAGCGCAATGCCACGTACACCCACGCCATCAGTGTGCTCAGCACGGTGACGACGATGCCGTAGCGGGTGAACTGCCAGAAACTGATCGGGTTTCCGGTCCTGGCGGCGATGCCGATCGCGACGACGTTGGCGCTGGCCGCCACGGCCGTGCCGTTGCCGCCAAAGTCGGCGCCGAGCGCGAAGGACCACCAGAGCGCCTCCGCGGTCGTCGGGTCGGGCGCGCCCGCGGCCATCCCCTCCACGATCGGCGCCATCGTCGCCGCGTAGGGGATGTTGTCGAAGAACGCGCCGAGCACCGCCGACCCGAACAGCAGACTGGTCGCGGCGACGAAGTAGTTGTCGCCGACGGCGTCCGCCGCCCACGTCCCGATCGTCTCGATGACGCCGGTGTGCCCGAGGCCGGCGACCATGACGAACAGGCCGACGAAGAACACCAGCACGGACCACTCGACCTCTTCGAGGACCTCCGAGACCTCCACCCGCGACACCAGCAGCATGACGCCCGCGCCGATCAGGGCCACGATCGACGGCTCCGCGTGCAGCACCGAGTGCAGCATGAACCCGACGATGACGAGGCCCAGCACGATCAGGCACCGGACGAGCAGCTTCGGGTCCGTGATCGCTTTGCGCTCGTCCAGCGACATCACCTCGGCGACGTACCGCTCGTCGTACTTGAACGACTTGCGGAACATCACCCGCGCCAGCAGCACGAACGCGATGAAGACGACCACCACGATCGGCGCCATGTGGACGAGGAAGTCGTTGAACGTCAGCCCCGCCCGGCTGGCGATGATGATGTTCGGCGGATCCCCGATGAGGGTCGAGGCGCCGCCGATGTTGGACGCCAGCACCTCGGCGATGAGGTACGGGTGCGCCGGGATCCGCAGCCGGTTGCAGACCACCACCGTCACCGGCGCCACCAGCATGATCGTGGTGACGTTGTCCAGGAAGGGGGAGGCGACCGCGGTGATGGCCATGAGCATCACCAGCAGCCGGTACGGCCTGCCTTTGGAGCGTTTGGCCGCCCAGATCGCCAGGTAGTCGAACAGTCCGGTGCCCTTGATGACCCCGACGATGATCATCATGCCGAGCAGCAGGAAGATGACGTTCCAGTCGATCCCGTCGTGCTCGGAGAAGAAGACGCCGGCGCCGGGAGTGAGCCCCAGCACCGTCATGGCCCCGGCCGCGATGAGCACGACCTTGACCTTGTCGACCTTCTCCGTGGCGATGAAGAAGAACGCGACGACGAAGATCGCGAGTGCCGCCCACGCCGTCATCGCGCGGCCCCCCGCGAACCGGGGGGCGGGAGGGTCAGTCGTCGGGCCTGGTCAGCGCCAGGGCCGACAGCAGCCGATCGAGGATGACCGCGCCGGTGAGGAGTCCGGCGTCGTCCACCACGGCGACCAGGGGGCTGCGCTGGCGGGCCATGAGGGTGGCGAGTTCCAGCAGGTTCGCGGACGATTTCACGATGACCGGGCGGGGAGTGTGCGTGCCGAGGCAGTCGCCCACTTTCATGTCGCGGATCTCGTGCCAGAAGACGTCCGCATGGGCCTCGTCCACGGCCCGGGTCAGCGCAGCGTCCTCCTGGTAGGCGACGGGCACCGCCAGCCGCAGCACCTGCGTGCCCGGCAGGACGAGCCGGGGGCGCTGCTCCTCGTCCACGACGATCAGTCCCGGCAGCCGGCCGAGGGCCATGACCTGGATCGCGTGCGCGATCGAGTCGTGCCGGGTCACGGTCGGCACCTTTATGGCGATGTCCCGCGCTTGCATGCTGTCCTTTCGGCTTCCGGAAAGCCTGACTCTTCGAGTTGATAGATTCCTCCTCCTCACGCCGGGGGCGATCCCGTCGCAGGACGGCCTCCGCGGCGCTTTGGGCGGGAGGCGATGCCCGCCGCTCGTTCGCTGTGCCATGCGTCCGCCCCTTTCCGCGTACGCGACTCTTTCTGCGTACACTGTCCAGTCTTTGCGGTGACGGGCCGTGCCTATAGTGGTAGAGACCCCCATATCGGCGGTATGGATCATGTATCCCGGCCGGTGCGCGGCCGGTTTCCGGCGCCCGCGCCTACGATGGGCGGGAGACCGGAGGTGATCGGGTGCACACGCGCGAGTCCGCCACCCGGATACTGCTGGCCGACGATCATGCGCTGGTGCGCCGCGGGCTGCGGCTGATCCTGGACGCCGAGCCCGACATGACCGTGGTCGCGGAGACGTCCGACGGGGCGGAGGCGATCGACGCGCTCGGCGCAGGCGGCGTCGACCTGGCGATCCTCGACATCGCCATGCCCCGGATGACCGGGCTGCAGGCGGCGCGGGAGATCTCCCGGCGCTTCCCCACCGTCCGGATGCTGATCCTGTCGATGTACGACAACGAGCAGTACCTGTTCGAGGCGCTGAAGGCGGGCGCGTCCGGGTACGTGCTGAAGTCCGTCGCCGACCGCGACCTGCTGCACGCCGTCCGCGCCGCGATGCGCGGCGAGCCGTTCCTGTACCCGGGCGCCGTGACCGCGCTGATCCGCGAGTACCTCGGCCGGGACCGGGACGGCGACGGCCAGGGCGGCATCCTCACCCCGCGCGAGGAGGAGGTCATCAAGCTGATCGCGGAGGGGTACTCCTCCAAGCAGATCGCCGAGACCCTCACGATCAGCGTGAAGACCGTCGACCGGCACCGCGCCAACATCCTCGGCAAGCTCGGCATGCGGGACCGGCTGGAGCTGACCAAGTACGCGATCAGGATCGGCCTCGTCGAGCCCTAGCCCGGTTGCTGGCCCTGGTTGCCGGCCGGGCGCGAGCCCGCCGGCGGGACCTCCAGCCGCACCTCGGTGCCGCCGCCGTTCGCCGGGCCGATCGTCAGCTGCGCGCCGATGAGCATCGCCCGTTCCCGCATGCCGTGGATGCCGGAGCCGACCTTGGTGGGCGGGCCGGAGCCGTCGTCCACGACCCGCAGGACGACGCGCCCCTCCTCGTCCTGCGTGAGCGACAGTTCCGCGTTGCGGGCGCCCGCGTGCCGCCACACGTTGGTGAGGCCCTCCTGCGCGATCCGGTAGATGACGAGTTCGGCGTCCGGGCCGAGGCCCGCCAGCCCCGTCTGGACGCGGCGGGTCACGCGCGGGCCGCCGCCCGTCCCGGAGAAGTCCCCGGCGAGTTCGGTGAGCGCGCTGGTCAGGCCCAGGTCGTCCAGGACACCGGGACGCAGCCGCCGGGCGACGTGGCCCACCTCGTCCAGGCTGGACCGGACGAGCTCCTGGACGCCCCGCAGCTCCTCCGCGACCTCCGCCGGCGCCCGGTTCACCACCGACTTCAGCTCCAGCAGCACCACGGTGAGGGACTGCCCGATCTCGTCGTGCAGCTCCTGCGCGATGCGGCGTCGCTCGGCCTCCTGCGCCTCCAGCACCACGGCGGTGCTGATGCTGCGGTCGGCCTCCAGCCGGTCCAGCATCGCGTTGAACTGGTCGACGAGATGGAACAGGTCGCCGTTGCCGGACGTCGACAGCCGGTCGCCGGAGCGCAGCGAGTCCAGCCGCGCCATCAGCGCGGTGAGCCGCGCCAGCGGCGACAGGCTGGCGCGCAGCAGCAGCGCGTTCGCCGCCATCATCACCACCAGCCCGATCACCAGCACGAGCAGCTCGCGCAGCAGGATCGGCGAGGATATGGTGACCGGCGCCACGGCCAGCAGGACGGTGCCGACCGCGAAGATCACCCCGTTGATGCCGAGGATGCGCCAGTACAGTGCCGAGGCGGGTGACCTGCTCATGGGGTCCAGGTCATCGCATGAGGGCACCCCTTGTCCATGCGGGTGCCGCGCGGCCGGCCCGCGTGATGCGTCCGGCCTGCATGATGCGCCCCCTCCAGGATGGGCATCAGACCCGATAGTGCCCCCTCGCCCCATCGCCGACGGTGGAGGGTGAGAACAGGTGGAGGTGGGCCGATGGTTGTCCTCGCCGCACGAGACGGCAGTCCGCTGCCCGCGTCCATCGCGTTCCTGATCGTCCTCGGACTGGTAGTCGCCGTGGTCGCGGTCTCGGGACTGCGCCGCGTCGGTGCGTCCGAGCGGCTCGTCGTCCGGCGCTTCGGCCGGACGCGCGGGGTCCGCGGGCCCGGACTGCGGTTCCTGCTGCCGCTCGCCGACACCGGCGTGCGCGTCCCCATGGGCGCGCGGCCGCACGACCTCTGGTTCCGGGCGATGACCAGGGACGGCGTGCCCGTGCAGGTCAAGGCGCACGCCCTGATGGGAGCCGACGACCCCGTCAGGTATGCCGAGGCCGCCGACGCGCCGTCCTCCGCCGCACAGGAGGGCACCGAGTTCGTCCTGCGCGGCGTCATAGCGGACCGGGACTTGGCGGACCTTCCGTCCCTGCTGGCGGACGGGGACGATCCGGAGTTGGTCCGGCGCGTCAACGAGGCGGTGCGGCCATGGGGAGTGGCCGCGAGCCTCGTGTCCATCACGGACGCGACGGTCCCGGTCCGCTCCGCCTCGGCCGCCGCGCCCGCCGCGCCTGCCTCGGCCGCTGCCGCGGACTGCGCCTGCGGGTCCCGTCCGGGCTGACCGGGACGGTCAGAAGCCGCCGAAGTCGCCGCCCCCGCCCCAGTCTCCGCCGCCGAAGTCCCAGCCGCCGCCCATGTCGCCGCCGCCGCCGTCGCCGAACCCGTCCATGCCGCCCATGCCGCCCCAGCCGAGGCCGGGACCCATCATCGAGCCGAGCGCGGTGCCGATCAGCAGGCCGCCGAGCAGGTCGAACCCGCCGTAGCCGTAGTAGTAGCCGCCCGCGTAGGGCGCGTAGGCCGGGCCCGCGTTCCAGTACGGCTGCCGCGCGCCCCGGTACGGGACCATCCGGATGTCCGGGTCCGTCCCGCGCATCACGGCCTCCGCGTCGGCCGCGCACGCCGGGACCGACCGGGCGCTGCCGCCGGGCGGCGCCCACACGACGTCCTGGACGGACGGCCCGTGCTGCGGGTTGAAGAAGCACGGCGCGCGGCGCTCGGGCACGGGGTCGCCGGCGAGCCGGGCGCGGGTCGCGGTCATGTAGTAGCGGCCGTCCTCCAGCGCGGTCGTCACCTGCTGCATGTCCTGCGGCCTGGCGGCGCGCTCCGTCGCCCCCTTGGCCTGGTCGTAGGAGTTGAGCGCGTGCTCGTAGTCGGCGCGGGTCGCGGGGTCGAGGCCCTTGTCCATGACGTCGAGGTCGAGGCGGGCGATGTCCTCGCCGAGGCGCGTCACGTCCTCCTCCACGCCCTCCTTGAGGTCGTCCATCTCCTTGGCCTCGCGGGCCTGGCGCCGCTTGCGCGCGGTGAGGAACGCGCTCATGACCAGCGCGCCCAGCACTACGAACACGCCGAGGACGACGTACCCGACGACGGCGCCGGACGCGGTGTTGTCGTCGACCTTCTTCTCGGCGCGGCTCCCGAAGTCGACCAGCCGCTGCTCCAGCGGCTGCCCGTTGGTGCGGGTGATGATCTGGTTGATCTCGCCGCGGTCGAGGGCCTTGGAGATCGCCGCCATGCGGCTGCCGTCGGCGGTGACGGCGACGAACGTCTCGCCCGTGCCGACCCGCTCGGCGACGGCCGGGAGCAGCTGCCTGACCTGGCTCGCCGTGGCGCTGTTGCTGATCACCATCGCGCGGATGTCGGCGTCGCCGTCCCCGGCGAGCGCCTGCTTGACGTGGTTCTGCTGGGCGGCCGACAGGACGTTCCCGGCCTCGCTGGTCACGTAGAGCCGCGAGTCGACGAGACCGTTCGCGATCTGCCCGACGGTATCCGCCGCCGCGCGGGGTGCGGCGGCTTGGAGCGCGGTGGACGGGGTGGCCGCCGTGCGGAGGGCACTCTGGGATGGGGCGCGCTGGAGCGCGGTGGTCTGGAGTGCGGCGGCTTGGGGGGTGGCCGTACGGGCTGCGGTCTGGGATGGGGCGGGCTGCGCCGCGGTGGCGTGCACAGTGGCGTGCGCGGTGGGTGGGGCCGTGGCGTGCGCGGGGGCGGCCAGGGCGAACGCCGGTACGGCGACGGCGGCGATGATCGCCGAGGCGGCGCCCCGGCGTGCCGCCCGGTTGGCCCGCTTCTCGGTGCTCATATCTACTATCTGCCCATGTGGACGGCCTGATGCCTCGTTCGCGAGACGGATTTACGGTCGTCCTCAATGGGGGGCGGCACCCACACCGGGCGGCACCCATACCGGGGGCCGCCCCGCCCGGGAGGGCCGGGCGGGGCGGTCTCGCGGTCAGCTGTCCTTGATCTCGCAGATCGCGGCGCCGGCGGAGACGGTCTGCCCGACCTCGGCGGCCAGGCCGGTGATCGTCCCGGCCTTGTGCGCGGTGAGCGGCTGCTCCATCTTCATGGCCTCCAGGACCACGATCGTGTCGCCCGCCGCCACCGCGGCGCCGTCCTCGGCGACGATCTTGACGATGGTGCCCTGCATCGGGCTGACCAGGGAGTCGCCGGACGCCTGCGCGCCGCCGCCCTTCTTGCCGCCGCGCCGCTTGGCGGGCTGCGCCTTCCCGGCCGCCGGGGCCGCGGACGCGCCGAACCCGGCGGGCAGGACGACCTCGATGCGCTTGCCGCCGACCTCGACGGTGACGCGCTCGCGCTCGCCGTCCTCCGCCTCGTCGGCCGGAACGTGCTCGAACGGCGGGATCTGGTTGTCGAACTCGGTCTCGATCCACCGGGTGTGGATGGAGAAGGGGGTCTCGTCGTCGGCCGGGACGAACGCGGGGTCGTCCAGCACCGCCCGGTGGAAGGGCAGCACCGTCGGCATGCCGTCGATGACGAACTCGGCCAGCGCGCGGCGGGACCGCTCGACGGCCTGCCGCCGCGTCGCGCCCGTCACGATCAGTTTGGCGATCAGCGAGTCGAACGCCTGCGGGACGGTCTGCCCGGCCTCGTAGCCCGAGTCCAGCCGGACGCCGGGCCCGGTCGGCGGCTGCCACGCGGTCAGCGTCCCGACCGCCGGCAGGAACCCGCGGCCCGCGTCCTCGGCGTTCAGCCGGAACTCGATCGAGTGGCCGCGCAGCTCCGGGTCGCCGTAACCGAGCTCCTCGCCGTCGGCGACGCGGAACATCTCCCGGACGAGGTCGACGCCGGCGACCTCCTCGGTGACCGGGTGCTCGACCTGGAGGCGGGTGTTGACCTCGAGGAAGGAGATCGTGCCGTCCTGGCCGACGAGGAACTCGCACGTCCCCGCGCCGACGTACCCGGCCTCCTTCAGGATGGCCTTGGACGAGCTGTACAGCAGTTCGAGCTGCGCCTCCGACAGGTACGGCGCCGGGGCCTCCTCGACGAGCTTCTGGTGCCGGCGCTGCAGCGAGCAGTCGCGGGTGGAGACGACGACCACGTTGCCGTGCTTGTCGGCCAGGCACTGGGTCTCGACGTGCCGCGGCTTGTCCAGGTACTGCTCGACGAAGCACTCGCCGCGCCCGAACGCGCCCACCGCCTCGCGGACGGCGGACTCGTACAGCTCGGCGACCTCGTCCAGCTTCCGGGCGACCTTCAGCCCGCGCCCGCCGCCGCCGAACGCGGCCTTGATCGCGATGGGCAGCCCGTGCTCCTCGGCGAACGCGACGACCTCGTCCGCGCCCGACACCGGGTCCGCGGTGCCGGCGACCAGCGGCGCGCCGACCTTCTGCGCGATGTGCCGGGCCTGGACCTTGTCGCCCAGCGCCGTGATCGCGGCGGGCGGCGGGCCGATCCAGGTCAGCCCGGCGTCCTCCACGGCGGCCGCGAAGTCGGCGTTCTCGGCCAGGAACCCGTAGCCGGGGTGGACGGCGTCCGCGCCGGCCTCCCGGGCGATCCTCAGCAGCTTCTCGATGTTCAGATAGCTCTCGGCGGCCGTCTGCCCGCCCAGGGCGAACGCCTCGTCGGCGACCCGAACGTGCAGCGCCTCCAGATCGGGCTCGGCGTAGACAGCCACACTGGCCAGACCGGCGTCGCGGCAGGCACGGGCTATACGGACCGCGATCTCACCGCGGTTGGCGATCAGGACCTTGCGCACGTGGGTCTCCTCCTTCAACCTCGCAGGCAGTCTAGATAACGTCCGATTCAGGTTTTCGTAAGCCCCTCCTTATTGGGGTCCAGGTCCCAGATAGCGGGAGCTTCCGCACGATAACGGTCTGGTGACCGGGGGAGCCGCGCCGGGCCCGCCGCCGTCCCATCTCCGGCCCGCCAGCCGAGTGGTGCGGGCGTGAGAGGAGTGGTCGTGGCCAACAAGGAGTCGTCCGCCGACAGGATCCGGTCCGCGGGGAAGAACCGGGTCTCGGGGCTGAGCAAGCCGCGCCGGCGGACCGCCATCGTCGCCGCCGTCGTGCTGGTCGTCGTCGGCTGGCCGGTGCTCAGCGCCCTGTTCGGCGGGTTCGAGCGGACCAGCGGCGGCGAGATCGCCGTCGTCCGCAACGGCGGGTTCTTCGACAACAACAAGATCCGCCAGGTCATCGACCCCGGGTCCGGACGGGTCTGGATCGGGCTCTACTCGCAGGTCCACAAGTACCCGGCCCAGCAGCGCTTCTACACGATCACCTCGGACTCGCGGAAGGGCGACGAGACCGGCGTCGACGTCGTCACCGTGCCCAGCGCGGACGGCGTCAACATGGGCATCGAGGGGACCCTGTACTTCACCCTCAACCAGGACCACAAGACCCTCAAGGACTTCGACGACAAGTACGGCACCCGCAAGTTCCGCAGCGCGGGCGGCGAGATGTACAACGTCTACGACGGCGACAGGGGCTGGTCGGCGTTCCTCGACCAGATCGTCCGGCCGGTGATCGACAACGACCTGCGCAGCCAGATCAACAGCTTCCGCTGCGCCGAGTTGGTCTCCTCCTGCGCCCTCGTCCAGAACTCCTCCGCGCCGAAGGCCGCCCAGGCCGTCGGGCAGAAGGCGCAGAGCAACAACGCCAACATCGCCAAGGTGCAGAACGCGATCAACACGAGCCTCGCGACCGACCTGGAGCAGACCCTCGGCGGCAAGTTCGTCACCAACATCCACTTCAACCTCGTCCGGATCACCCTGCCGTCCAAGGTGCAGGACGCCGTGGACCGCGCCCAGGCCGCGTTCGCGCAGGTCAGCGAGGCGCAGGCGAAGGTCGCCACGGCGCGGGCCGAGGCCCAGGCGAACAAGGCCCGGCAGGACGGCTACAACAAGTGCCCGACCTGCGCGAGGATCGAGGAACTGAAGGCGCTCCCGCAGGGCATCACCGTCTACGCGCCCGGCAACCCGAACGGCTCGCTCCTGCGGGACAAGTGACGGGAGGCCGATCGTGCGGTTCCTGATCGTTCTGGTGGCGCTGGCGGTGGCCGCGGTGGTGGTCGTCCTGCTCATGTACGCGTTCGCCGACCGTTCCGCCGCGGGCAGGGCCGCGCTGGAGCGCGGCGCCCGCTGGGAGGCGCACACCGAGGCGTCCGGCGGCGTGACCACGGTCGTCGTCCGGCAGGTCGCGCGCGGCGACGCCGGGGACGTGCTCGCCGAACTCGGCCGGCAGACGGTCACGACCATCCCGGACGGCGACCCGGAATGGGAGGAGCGCTATCACGAGGCGATGGCGGCCGCCCGTTCCCGCGTCGCCGCGCTGGACAGCGAAGCGAACTGACCAGCCATTTCCCGGAAAGGCCCGCGCCCCTTCCGCGGGGGGCGCGGGCCTTCGCGCGAAAGCGCGCCCTGCGCACCGGGCCGGCCGGTGTACCCTCGGCTCGGATCTGCCCGCACATGATCAGCTGGAGACGCCGATGGTGCGCCCGTGGCGCCGTGCCGGACTTGCGCTGGTCCTGGCGGTCTGCCTCGTCGCGCCCTCGTCCTCCGTCCGGCCGGACGCCCCCGCCGTCGAGGACTACCTCACCGAGCAGCTCACCGTCGTCGCCAGCGCCTTCCTGCAGCGCCGCTCCGAGGCCCTCGTGCCCAAGCACGACCGGGACGCGATGCCGACCGAGGTCCTCGGCGTGCGGATCTCCCCGAAGCTGGCGCGCTCGCAGGAGCGGGCCGTCCGCGAACTGGAGACCCGCAACCGCGCGCCCGTCGCCGGCGGCCCCGCCTACACCCGCGCCCGCACACGCCTCGACCCGTCGCGCGCCGTCCGGTCCGGGAACCGCATCACGCTGGAGGCCGTCGAGCACACCGAGGTCCGGTACGGCGGCGGCAAGGTCGTCCAGTCGGTCGGGCGCCGGTTCGTGTTCCGGACGCGCGGCGAGCAGATCACCCTGGTGGCCGAGCGCGTCCTCGACCCCGACGCCCACCCGGTCAACGACCCGGTCAGCACCGACCGCTGATCGCGCTCACCTCGCAAAACACTCTGAAATGCCCTTGACGAACAGTAAGTAAGCTCGTCACAAGCCCTGCGGTGGCCACATCCGGACATCCCGAGATGGCGAGATTATGGCCGTTTTGATGCAGGACGTGCGGTGCATACCTGGATTGATGTGAGAGATGGGGCGTAAGCTGACGCCATTCTTTCCCCGCACCACGGCAAAACGTTCGGCGATCAGCGACGAAAGGGCCGGAGCGATGGGCGACAAGCGCGGAGCCAACCTCGGCGAGCTCGAGGAACTGTCCCGCATCTTCAGCAAGCACTCCCGCAACCTGGACGCCCTCATCAAGGACCTCAACGGCCGCACCGTGAGCAGCAGCGCCGCCTGGTGGGGCCCCGGCGCCGACCGCTTCCGCTCCGCCTGGGCCGAGGCCAAGACCGCCTTCGACAAGATGGCCCTCGCCCTGGAGCAGGGCAGCCAGGACATCCGCAAGTCCCAGCAGAACATCGAGGCCGCGACCCGCTGACCTCCCCTTGAGCCGCGGGTCCCGGCCCATCCCCCCGAGGCCGGGACCCGCATCAAGCCTCCACCCGGCGTCCCCGCGGCCGGGTCCACGCCAGAGGGACCCACGTGAGCAAGCCGTCACCGCTGCAACTGCAATTCCTGCTCGGCCGCATCCAGGTGCTGTCGGACGAGCACTGGCACCTGTTCACCGCCTCCCGCCAGGCCATGGACGACCACGCCTGGGTCGGCGGCGGCGCCTCCCGCACCTTCGCGGGCAAGCTCGACCAGAACGACGCCGCCCTGCACGCCGAACTGCGCAAGGCCCTGCAACTCCTGCGGGACGAGCTGAACCGCAACCCGTTCGCGGGCTGAGGCAGGCATGGGCGACACCTGGCTCGACCCGAACACCTGCGGCGTGAAGCTCGCCGAGTTCGAGCACATGACCCAGCGGATGACGCAGGCCGCCCCGAAGCTCGCCGAACTCGCCGACGAGTTGTGGCAGGCCCTGCACGCCGCCCAGGTCAGCACGGCCCCCGCGATGGAGATCAAACGCATCGCCGCCTGGGCCGACCGGGCCGCGTCCGACCTGCGCCGCCGCAACCAGCTCGCGCACGACCTCGACCGGCAGAAGCTCGCCTTCACCATCTGCCGGCAGGACGGCGACTACCTCAAGCTCCCCGACCGCTACACCGACCAGGTCGCCTACGCCGCCGGCCGCCGCAGCGCCGACCTGTTCCGCCGCGCCGCGTCCGGCGATCCCGAGGCCAAGGCCGCCTTACGGCGCCTCCGCCCGCAGGACATCACCCCGATGTTCGCGAAGGGCCTCCTGGAAGCCCTGGGCCCGGAGGCCCTCCTCAAGCTCCCGATGGACCTGACCCTCCCGCTGGCCGCCGACGTCCGCCAGCACCGCGAAGGCGTGGACGCCCAAGCCGCCGAAACCCGCGCGACCCTGGCCCTGCTGGGCCGCAGCCTGGCCCTGGCGACCCGTCCCGGCACCCGGGCCTATTTGGGCGACGACTACCTGCGCCAACTCGCGGCGGCCGGCCGCAAGAACTTCCCGCCCCTCAGCGCACCCCCGAACGGCACATCGGGCTACCAGTCCCTGGGCACCCTCCTGACAGCCGCCGGCGATACCCGCTTCTCCACCCACTTCATCGAGGTCGTGGGCAGCGACATGATCGCCTACGACAGCCGCCTCCGGAAGACCTTCGGCCAGGAGCCGCTCCTCACCCTCACCGGCAAGGCCGGCCTGGGCAACGCCCTGGACCCGACCACGACCAAGGTCGTCCCCGGCGACCGCAAGACGGACTTCCTGGCACCCCTCCTCACCGCCGCCGCCCTCTCCGGCAAGGAGGCGTCCCAGGCCCTCCTGACCCACGTCTACATGGGCCCGTTCCAGGAAGGCACCGAACCCAACTTCAAGGGCACGACCCTCCACTACCTTCTTCACGACCGCCGTCCAACGTGGGGCCTGACCGACCACGGCACCGCCTTGGGCAAGACCATCCAGGCAGCCGCCACCGGCCAGGACGCGAAGTCCACCCGCCTGGCCCTGGACGCCGCCAAGATCCTCACCGCCGACGCCCGCGCGAACTTCGTGGTGGACAAGGGCCAACTGAAGGTCGGCGACAAGGCCCCGCTCGACGCGCTCAAGTCCAACGAACCCGCCGACGCCATCGCCCGCCCCAAGCACTACGACGAGTTGTCGGGCCTGCGTCCCGCGATGGCGGCCGTCCTGGTGGCGCACATGGAGAAACTGCACGACATCGTCCGACTCTCCGCTCAGACCGACAAGCCCGGTGCTACCGGTATGACCGGCGAAGACCTCGACTACCTGCTCTTGGACGTCACCCGGAGCGCCAGCGCTTACCAGACCCTCCTCATGGGCCAGATCGCCCACGCGAAACTCGCGATCGATCGCACGGTCGCCCAGCACGGTGACCTCGAGAACACCATCGCCGGTGAAGGCCACATGTTCGGCCACCTGGTGGAAGCGCGTCACCAGTCCCTCGGCGCGGAGAACCTCCGCCTTGCCGATGATCTCGACCGGATGCGCAAGTACGTCAATTACGGCGTCGGCCTCGTCCCCATCGAATACGCCCCCATTACCGAAACGCCCGTCGTGGGTGACCTCTACACCGCGGCCGTGGGCAAACTCTCCGGCAAGCTGACCGACGTGCTCGCCAAGAAACTCGCCGACGAGCCCGACCCGGCGATCTACGCCCCGACGACCGATACCGAGGGCATTGAACGTCTCTTCAATCAGATGGTCGCGTCATCGCTCGTGGCCCATGGCGCCTTCAAGAACGAAGATCTGTCCGGGAAGCCCTTCGCCACCCAGGGGCCGCATCCGAAAGTGCGCCCCCTTGATGAGCTTTCTCCCGTCGAGTTGGAAGAGTTCCTGCGCTGGGCCGATGATAAAGTCCATTTGAGTGAGATCAATGGCCAGGTGATGGGGGGCATCCATGACGGCGCGGAGAAGACCTCCGGGCATTACGTCGATAAAGACGGAAATAATGTTGGGACGAGTATTTCTCGGTGACTTCAGGTGGGTGACGCTGATGGCCGGGGCCCTGCTGGTCGCGGGTGTCGCCTGTGGATGCGAGGGAAGGCACTCGGATCCTCGATCGGATGTACCGGCGAAGTTGCCTCCCGTGGCGGATGCCAATCCCTATCTCTGTGACTTCGTTCCGGAGACGGCGCTGCGCCTCGTGACAGGGATCAAAGCGCCGATCGATGACAGATGGGCCGGCCCGCAGACGGATAATGGCCTCTGTCTCGCTCGCGTTGCCGGCCAAGAGGCGTTGCTTGGAATTGATTGGTCGTACAATGACGGCGGTGAGGTCGTGCGACGTCAGCAGGGGGCTTGGAAGGACAACTCGCCGCATCAGCTCCCGCGTGAACTGGGGGATGGGCTTGGGGTGGTACGCCCCACGTCCGGCGGGAATCCCAGGCCGAACTATGTGATCGCGTTGTTCAGGTGTGGGAAGAAGAAGCCGTGGATCAGTATTGATTTTGCGCCGGTGGTGCGGGGGCGGGATGCGGTGCGGGACATGTTCGACTTCATGCGGATCGCGGAGAAGCGGTTCGGGGAGATCCACAAGTGCACGCCGAGGCCGTCATGAGCCGGGGGCCCGCCCTGGGGGCCGCCGAGTTCGAGCGGCGGATCCGGTGCGCGGTGTGGGGGATGGCCGTCACCATGGCGCTGACGGGATGGACGATGGCGCCGTGGATCGAGGTGAGCGGCACACCTCATGTGCTCTGGGAGTTCGGCGCCCTGGACGTCGTGAGCCGACCCAGCCGCTTGCTCCCCCTGCTGATGATGACCACGCTTCTGCTGGGGGTGGCGGCGAGTGCGGCGGCGACGCGGGTGCTCTCGTGTGCGGCATGGTTGGTCGGCTGTATCAGCGTTGTCTCGACGTTCGCCTTCTCTTTCGAGCCGGGTGAAAGGAAGTACGAAGTCACGTACGGCACCGCCTATGCGTTCTACCTCTCCCTGGCGTTCGTGGTGGTGTTCTTCTGCATGTGGCGGTCGGCGAAGGGGCGTCCGGCGCCGGAGAAGGTCGCGGAGTGGACGGACCCGTCGTTCGGGACCGTGGACGAGCGGCGGCGGCATCGCAGGTGACCAGGCGGCGGTGGTGTTACCAGGATCCGGACAACTGGCCCAGCTGGTGGGCGATTCCCGGGGCGTTGGGGTCGGTGTGATTTGCGGCGATGGCGCGGATCAGCGCTTCGAGCTCGTGCGTGGGAGGAGGACGAAGGGGATCGTCCACGGTTCCGAGCGGCACGCGGATCGCAGCCCGGCCGGGAGGGTGGACGACCAGCAAGCGGGGCTCCGGCCGACCGTGACCCTTGGTCAGTGCCGACCTGTACAACCCGAATCGGGCGGTGCGCAGATCGTGCTCCGTGTATCCGCGTACTCGTCGCTGGATGAGCTTGGGCCCGTCCAGCCAGAACGCCTTTCGGTAATCCTGTAGGCCCCGATACAGCACGACCGGACCCATGGTGACGGGGAGTATCAGCACTAGGAATACGGAGCCGGCCGGAACGAGCAGCACCAGGACGACGAAGATGATCAGCGGCGCAAGAACGAAGAGTGTCAGCAGAACCAAGAGGATGGTCCAGCTCTTCGACGTTGCCCCTACCGACAGCCGCTGCCCGCGTGTCACGGTCCATCACCGTCCCTTGTCGCCGTTTGGGTATACGACGGAGCAAGTCACCACAAGGTTCATCGACGATCACTGTGCACGATCCGCACCGTTCGAGCACCCGACGCCGTCCTCACCGTCCGCTCGCATGTTGCGAACCTGGAGGCGGGGCGTGCCTGCATCGACATGAAGCAGGCGAAGGCTCTCGACGCGGCGTGGGACACGGGCGGCCACTTCGAGCGACTCCTGTTCTTCGCGCGGGCGCTCCACAACCCGGACTGGTTCCGTCAGAGTGTCGGGTACGAGGTGAAGGCCAGGATTCTGCGGATTTACCAGGGGCAGGCGATTCCCGTCCCCCTGCAAAGCGAGGACTACCTCGCGCGGTCTTGTCGATGGCTCGTGTTGCGGACCTTGATAAGGCGCTGATGGAGCGCATGGCGCGGCAGGAGTTGATCATTGGCAGGGAAGACCATCCACTGGTGATGGTCCTCCTCGATCAGGACGCCCTGGACCGCCCGACTGGAGGCGCTCAGGTGATGAAGGCCCAACTTCAGCGGTTGCTGGAGTTGGGGGAGCGTCCGAGCGTGAGTATCCGAGTCATCGCCCGCTCGGCAGGATGGCACTTCGGATTGAACGGCCCGTTCCAGATCATGAGCCTGGAACGCAAGGACGTTGCGTACATCGGTGCGTTCCGTGGAGGCAGGTTGGCCCAGGATGCTTCCGAGGTGCGGGAGATGGCCGTAGATTTCGAGTTGATCGGGGCGAAAGCCTCATCCGAAGGCGAATCCCGTGCCCTGATCAAGCAGCTCATGGAGGGTTTCTGATGGTGGTCAACTGGCGCAAGAGTTCGTACAGCGGCAGCTCGAACGACGAGATGTGCGTCGAGGTCGGTGAGCTTGCCAGCGGCATCGGGATCAGGGACTCCAAGGACCCGGACGGCGTGCGGCTCGAACTGAGCGGCGTGGAGTTCACGGCGTTGATGGGACGGATCAAACGGGGCGCCCTTGACCGTCCCTAGTGCGGCCTCCGCGGACGTCGGCCGGGTCGCCACGTTGTTGATCTGCGGCGTGTTGTTGCTTCCGGCGCGCTCATAACAACAACACGCCGCAGGTCAACGTAGCCGGTGAACCCTGGCGGAGGACGCGTCTTGGGTCTGTGTCGGTGAGTTCGGAGGGCTTGTGATGGCAGGTTGGCGTAAGAGCTCGTACAGCGGGGCGATCAACGATGAGGCTTGCGTTGAGGTGGTCGGGGTGGGCGGGGGTGTTGCCGTTCGGGATTCCAGGGATCCTGAGGGTGGGCGGCTGAGTGTTACCGGTGACCAGTTCGGGCGTCTGCTTCGTCGTATCAAGGCGGGTGCGCTCGACCGGCCCTGATGGGTGCGGTGGGTGGTCAGTCGGTGGTGGTGGGTGGGGGTAGGGCTACCTGGATTTGGGTCGTGGCGCCGGTGGCGGTGAAGAGGCCGCGGCCGGTGGGGCCGCCCAGGGGGGCGTTGCGGGGGAGGCGCAGGCCGAACATGTCGCCGTCGTCGGGGGATTCGATGGACAGCAGGACGCCGGAGCGGGAGCGGCGGGTGTCGGACAGGAAGCCGCGGTAGCCGCGGCCCAGGTCGGCGGTGGTGCCGCCGATGACGACGGCGTGCTCGCCGTCGCGGGCGGTGCGCAGGACGCCGCGGAGGGCGTCGTCCAGGTCGGTCTCGTCGAGCAGTTCGGCGTCGTCCACGACGACGACGTAGCGGTGCTCGTCGCCGATCGCGTTCTCCAGGTCGTCGGGCTCGGCGTCGGAGGTGAGGAGGCCCAGGACGCCGGGGCGGCTGGCCAGGAGGCGCAGCGGCGAGCGGCGGGGCGTGACCAGGACCACCGGGACGAGGCCGCCGCCCACGGACGGGTCCAGGAGCGAGTGGACCATCGTGCGCAGGGTGGTGGAGCGTCCCGAGCGGGGCGGGCCGGCCACGGCGAAGCCGGGGCCTTCGTTGAGGAGGTCGATGCCGACGGGGGCGAGGGTGTCGCCGCCCACGCCGACCAGGGCCCAGAGGGGCGAGGGGGCCGTGAACTCGGGGTCGAGGGACATCGCCTCGCGGTAGGTGACGCGGACGGGGAGTTCGTCCACGTGGAGTGGCCGCTGGCGGCGGGGCAGGCGGCCGTAGCGGGAGACGCAGGTGCGGGCCAGCTCCTGGAGGACGGCCACCTGCGACGTGCCCGAGGGGTCGTCCCCCAGCAGGCCGATCTGGGATTCGCGCGGGGGCGCTCCGGGGGCCGCCGGCTCCAGGGCGCGGCCGGGCGGCATGGCGGCGGGGACCTGCTTGTCCTGGAGGCCGCCGTAGCCGTAGTCGTTCGGGTCGGCCATGCGCAGCAGGAGGCGGCGGTCGAAGACGGTGGAGATCTGGCCGCCGAGGCCGGAGCGGTCGCCGGTGAAGACGGCGCGGAGGCCGACGGCGGCGCCCTCCCGCAGGAGGCGGATGGCCTGGTCGACGAGGCGGCCGTAGTCGTAGTGCTCGAACGCGCCGAGGAAGCCCTCCCAGCGGTCGAGGAGGAGCACCATCCAGGGGAGGCGGTCGGTGGCGGCGACGGCGGCGCGCTGCTCGGCGAGGGACGCGAAACCGGCCTCGGCGAGGAGCTGCTGGCGGCGGGCGACCTCGGCGGTCAGCGCGGTGAGCAGCCGTTCGCAGCGGTCGAGCTGGTCGCGGGTGACGACGGCGCCGCAGTGCGGCAGCGAGATGAGCGGCAGCAGCGCGTTGGCGCCGCAGTCGATCGCGTACAGGTGCGCGTCGTAGGGGGAGCAGGCGGAGGCCAGCGAGCCCGCGATGGTGCGCAGCGCGGTCGAGCGACCCGACTGGGCGGAGCCCGCGATGTAGAGGTGGCCGCCGGAGGTCAGGTCGAGGACCAGCTCCTCGCGGGACTGGACGGCGGGCAGGTCGGTGACCCCGAACCGGATCGGCGGGACGTCCACGACGGAGCCGCCGGCGGCGGTGCGGGTCGTCAGTTTGATCTGCTCGGGCAGCGGGTTCAGCCAGGGCGACGGCTGGCGGGCGATGCCGGCGCGGCGGGCGGCCTCGTCGACCGCCTGGACGAGGACGCCCAGGTCGGTGGCGAGCGTCGTGTCCTCGGCGGCCTCCCGTGGGGAGGGCAGCGGGTGGCCGAGGCCCTGCCACGGGAGCGGCAGGACGGTCGGTCCCGCGGCGGCCGCGCGGGTGCCGGGGCGGCGGCCCCCGATCCGCGCGGACTGCACGGGCTGCGGTGCCGACACGCCCGAGCGGACGTAGCACCGGCCGGGGGTGGACTTGGAGATCTGCGCGGCGTCCGGAGCGTCGAGGACGTCGGTGGACTCGTCCGGGTCGGTGACGCGCAGCGCGATGCGCAGGTTGGTGTTGGCGCGGATGTCGGCGGTGACGACCCCGGCGGGACGCTGCGTGGCGAGGATCAGGTGCACGCCGAGGGACCGGCCGCGCCGCCCGATGTCGACGAGGCCGGTGACGAAGTCGGGCAGTTCGGTGACCATGGCGGCGAACTCGTCGATGACGAGGACGAGCCGCGGCATCGTCGGCAGCCCCGGGTCGGCGGGCCGCAGGTCGTTGTAGTCGTCGATGTCCTTGGCGCCCGCGCCGAGCAGGATCTCCTCGCGGCGGCGGAGTTCGGCGGCGAGGGATTCGAGGGCGCGCTCGGTGGCGTGGCCGTCCAGGTCGGTGACCATGCCGACGGTGTGCGGGAGGCGCCCGCAGTCCTTGAACGCGGCGCCGCCCTTGTAGTCGATGAGGACGAACGTCATCTCGTCCGGGCGGTTGGCCACGGCGAGGGACGCGATGAGCGTCTGCAGCAGCTCCGACTTGCCGGCGCCGGTGGTCCCCGCGATGAGGCCGTGCGGCCCGTCGGCGCGGAGGTCGATCTCGTAGGGCTGCCCCGACCCGAGCCCGATGGGGACGCGGGTGGTGCGCCCGCCCGTCCGGTTCCACGACTGGAGGATGTGGTCGGCGGTGGGCTCGGGCATGTCGAGGACGTCCAGCAGCCGCACATCGGACGGAATCGAGTCTTCGGCGTCCTCACGGGACACGTCCCGGACGGGGGCCAGCGCGCGCGCCACCCGGTCGGCCCAGACCGGTGCGACCTGGTCGGCGACCACGGGACCGACGACTTCGAGGCCCTGCCCCTGGAGCTGGATCAGCGAAGGCCACTGCGGCTCCCATGCGGCGACGGCCTGGCATTCCTCCGGGAGAAGGCGTTCTTCGTCGTCCACGCAGATGGCGTAGATGCCGTACTCGGCGCCTCGCGACAGGAGCATCGGCATGCCGGGTATGCGGCGCAACGCGCGCGCGCCGTCCAGCACGATCAGGATGTTGTACGGGACGGAAGACGCCTTTTCCTGCCCGAACAGCGACGATTCCGACTGCGCGGCACGCCGCCGCTCCGTCACCCGGATCGCGAGTTCGGTGACGCGGTGCGCGGCCGACTCCGGGTCGGTCCCGACGAGGGCGACGCAGTCCTCGCCGTCGCGCGGCGCGCAGTGCGGGAGCCAGCGCACCCAGTTCCACTCGGCGCCGGCGCGCTGGTCGGCGGACAGGACGACGATCGCGAGGTCCCGGGGGCTGTGCAGGACGGCGGCCTCCGCGACCAGCCACCGCGCCAGCCCGCGGGACGCGTGCCGCGGCCCGGTCAGCCCGATGACGCCCAGCTCGGCGAGGGGCAGCGTCACCGGGACCTGCCGGGCGGCCGGCACCCCCGCCTCGCCCGGCTCGCCGGTCAGCTCGATGCGCGCCGGCAGGTCGGCGAGGCCGACCCGCAGGTGCAGGACGTCGGCGTCGTCGCGGCGCCGCTCCCACAGGCGCCGCCGGGGCCCGGTCGCGGTGAGCAGCACCTCGGCGGGGTCGGGGTGCAGGGCGCGCCGCTCGGCCTCGTCCGCCCGCCGCAGCCGCTCCATCTCGCCGTCGAACTCGCCCGACTTGCGGTGGTACTCCTTCAGCGCCTTCTTGTACGACTTGCGGCCGTGCAGCCGGTCGCCGACCCATTCGCCGAGCGTCATCACCGGCCAGGCCAGCGCGAACAGCGCCCACCACCACTGGCCGAGCGCGAACGCCATGACCAGCCCGAACGCCGAGAACAGCAGCGCGCCGAAGAGCCGGAGCCGCTCGCGCGGGTTCCGCTCCGGGCGCTTCGGGACCTCCAGCGTCCGCGCCCGGTGCGCCGGACGCAGCCGGGGCGGCCGGTTGAACGCCAGGCCGCCCTCCGGCAGCGGCTCCAGATGGGTGTCGGGCGCGGCGCTCGGCGCGAGCGCCAGCACGCTGCCGCCCACCGAGAGCATGCCGCCCACCGGCCAGACCGTCTTCGCGCCGAGCGGGGTCCCGTCGAGCCGGGTGGTGCCCTGCATCGTCATCGCGGACGCCTCGACCTCGACGGTCTCGCGCCCGACCGTGAGCCGCAGCGACCGGGCCGGGACGGACGGGTCGTCGAGCACCACGTCCACGTCCAGGCCGGACCCGATCGTGCTGGTGCCGAGCCCGAGCCGGTGCACGGACCCGGCGGCCGGCCCGCCGACGACCCGCACCTCGACGAGGCCGGTCGGCTCGGCGAGCACGGTCGCGGCGGCGGTGCGCTGCTCGACGGCGACGACGGCGCCGTCCCGCAGCTCCTTGACGGCGAGGGCCTGCGGGTCGAGCATCCGGCCGTCCATCCAGAGGGCCTTGCGGGGCCCGCCCCCGCCGTGCCCGTCCCCGCTGAGGCCGCCCGGGCCGCGCCCGTCCTTGGCGAGGAGCGCGGCCTTGGAGAACCGGGGTGCCGGGGCCGGGGCCGGCGCGGATCCGTCCAGCGTGGCGGCGAGCGATTGGGCGACCCCGGCAACGGTGACCTCAGAATCGACATTTATCACGACATCGCGAGGTCCGCCGCCGGTCAGCGCCGTGAACGAGATCCGCATCCGAGCCTCCGACGTCTCCGGAAATATCGTTCAGCTTAATTACCGCTCCCCTCGGTTTTCCGGTAGGCGGCGACGATCGTTTCGAGGGCGTCGTCCAGCGGCGTCGGAGCCATCCCGAACGTCGACTGGAACGCGGAAGAGTCCAGAATGTACGGCCGGTCGAACTGGTAGCGGGTCTCCCGCAGTTCTTTCATCATCGGAGAGAAGAGCCCGAGCGCGTTGAACATGGCGCGCGGCGCCTCGGTGACCCGCGGCTTCGGCGCGCCGGCGATCGCGCACAGCCGCTCGGCGACGTCCAGCGTCGACACAGCCGGGCCCGTCGGGACGTGCCACGGCCGGCCGAGCGACCGCTCGTCCGTCCCGGCGATCGCGAGGGCCTCGGCGACGTCCGGCAGGTACGTCCAGGCGTGCGGGATGGACGGGTCGCTGAAGTACAGCACCCGCTTGCCCGCGAGCAGCGGCTTCACGAACCGCGCCTCGCCGATGTACGCCTGGTCGGTGCTGCCCGGCCCGTAGTAGTCGGACGCGCGCAGTTCGGTCGTCCGGATGCGTCCCGCCTCGTGCGCGGCGATGGCGTCCCGCCACATCCCGGCCCGCACCCGCGACTTGGTGCCGGTGGCGGCGAGCGGCAGGTCCTCGGTCATCGGCCCGTCGACCGGCCCGTACCCGTACAGGCTGCTGAGCGTCACCAGCGTCGCGCCGGTGGCCTCGGCGGTCGCGAGGAAGGACGCCGCCATCGGCGGCCAGTCCTGCACCCACCGGTGGTACTGCGGGTTCACGCAGTTGTAGAGCGTGTCGGCGCCCTTGGCGATCTCGGACAGCCGGGCCCGGTCGGCGACGTCGGCGGCGATCCGCTCGACCCCCTCGGGTCCCGACCCGGACCGCGTCACGACGACGACGTCGTGCCCCATCCGGACGAGCCGCTCGGCCAGATGCGCCCCGACCTGCCCGGCGCCGACGATCACGTGCTTTCCCATGGCCTGTCTCCTTCTCGGTGTTTCTTGCTCTGGGGTGGTTGCGGGCTGTCAGGCGCGGGCTTCGATGTGGCTCTTCAGGGCGGCCAGGCGGGTCTCGTGGCCGGCGCGCAGCTTGCGCGACGGGTAGACGAGGCCGACGAGCGGGCCGTCCAGGGACTCCTGGAGCGTCACCCGGGTGCCGCCGTTCTCCGGCGCCAGGACCATGCGGTCGACGGCCCGGTAGAGCCCCAGGAGGCTGCCCGTCCAGCTCAGCTCGCGGCCGGGTTCGACCACGGCGAACCGGGAGTGGAGCGGCGTGCCGTTCTGGCTCCAGCGGAACGTGCGGCCCACTCCGACGGTGTCCAGGGCCCGCAGCTTGAAGCCGGGCGCCCACGCCTCCCAGCCGCGCAGGTCGGCGAGGACCTCCCAGACCCGGCCGGGTGCGGCGTCGATCAGGACGCTGGACGAGTTCGTGACGGGCGCGGCCGCGTCGATCCGGCCGCGCAGCGCGTACTCGTCGTGCAGGGTCGCCAGGTTCGGCATGACCGTCTCCTTCGGTTCAGTGCTCCGTTCTGAGAGCAATGCTCTCTCTCCAGAGCGGTGATGTCAAGAGCGGTGCTCTCGATTCAGTGCAACGCTCTGCTAGCCTGGCGCCATGAGCGCAGGAGGAACGGCACGGGAACGGGTTCGGGCGGAGCTGATCCGGGAGATCACCGAGATCGCGAGACGGCAGCTGGCCACCGCGGGCGCGACGGGGCTGTCGCTGCGCGCGGTCGCCCGCGAGATGGGCATGGTCTCGTCGGCGATCTACCGGTACTTCCCGAGCCGCGACGACCTGCTGACCGCACTGATCATCGACGGGTACAACGCCGTCGGGGAGGCCGTCGAGCGGGCCGACGCGCAGGCCGCGGCCGGCGACTTCGGCGGACGCTGGCTCGCCGTGTGCAGGGCCGTCCGGGAGTGGGCGCTGACGCATCCGCACGAGTACGCCCTGCTGTACGGGTCGCCCGTCCCCGGTTACAAGGCGCCCGAGGACACTGTCTCGGCCGCCGTGCGCGACACGGTCGTCCTCACCCGCATCATCACCGAGGCCCACGCTGCCGGCGCGCTCGACCCCGCGGGACCGTGCCCGCCCGCGCCGCCCTCGCTCGCCGGGGACATGGCACGCGCGCGCACCGCGCTGTCCATGGACCTGCCCGGCGACGTGATCACCCGGGCGTTCACCGCATGGGCCGGTTTGTACGGAACCGTCAGCTTCGAATTGTTCGGGCAATTCAACAACGTGATCGAGGAGCGGGCCGCCTACTTCGACCACACGATGACCCTGCTCGGACGCCTCGTCGGCCTGGAACCCTGACGCCACCGGGCCTCCCGCGGCTCCCGCGCGCGTCTCGCCGGGCCGCCGCGGGGTGTCCAGCATGTGGTCAGTGACGCATGTGACTGGTGGTAAGTAGTCATGTGGCCACTGATTTCCCAGGTCATCGCGGTGCGCCCGGATACGGAACCGCTTCACATCACCGAATCCATTGACGGGACCTTGCCGCCCCCGCAAGCATGGATCGCTCGGTGTGCGCGGACGTCCCGGGACGGGGTCCGCGAGAGGGCGGGAAGGAGCGCGTGGGCAGCGCGATGAAGTCCAACCAGTCGACCATCTCCGGTGGTGGCGCGGCGGGCTCGTCCGGTGGGACGGCGGGGCTCGGCCGGTCGGGGCTCGGCACCTCCGGGGGGCAGCGGCTCCCGAGTTCCCCGCGCGAGCGCAAGCCCGCGCTCGCGGCCCTCGCGGTGCTGCTGATCCTCGGCGGCGCCCTCGCCAGCGCCTACCTGGTCATGGCGAGCGGCGAGCGGGTGTCGGCGATCCGCGTCGCGCAGCCGGTCGCGGCCGGGCAGCAGATCCCGGCGAGCGCCCTCCAGGAGGTGCAGATCGGCGACACCGGCATCCAGTTCCTCGCCTGGTCGGAGCGGGCCAAGGTGACCGGGCGCGTCGCGGCCGTCCGGCTGGTGCCGGGCGCGCTGCTGACCAACGGCATGATCAGCAGGTCGGACGCCCCCGAGAACGGGCGCGTCGTCGTCGGGCTCGCGCTCAAGCCCGGCCAGACCCCGACCGGTGACCTCGTGCAGGGCAAGCACGTGATCCTCTACGCCGTCGGCAACGGGCAGAACGGCGGCCCGCGCGCCGGGACCGTCCTCTCCCAGGACGCCGTCGTCGTCGGGATCGGCGGCGGCGGCGACACCGGCCCGACCCGGCTGCGCTCCGACCAGACCAGCGTGGACGTCGCGGTCCTGCCGGCGGACGCGGCGCAGGTGGCGCAGGCGGCGTCCGCGGGGGCGGTCGCGCTCGCGCTGATCCCGGACGGGACGAAGGTCGCCGCGCCGCCCGCCAAGCAGGACAGGCAGCAGAAGCAGAACAAGCAGCAGCCCGGCGGCGTCGAGCCCGTCCCCAACCAGGGCGGCGCGCCGACCCAGAGCGGCGGTACGCAGAACCAGGGCGGCACCCCGAACCAGGGCGGCCCGCAGAGTCCAGGCACGGGCGGTAACTGACGGTGGCCCTCATCGCGCTCGCGGCCGACAAGGGGGCGCCGGGCGTCACGACCGCGGCGGTCGCGCTCGGCGCCGTGTGGCCGCGTCCCGTGCTGGTCGCGGAGTGCGACCAGGCGGGCGGCGACCTCGTCTACCGGCTGCCCTCCGCCCCGCAGAACGGCGACGGCGACGGGGACGGCGGCATGCTGAACCCGTCCCGCGGGCTGCTCAGCCTCGCCGCGACGGCCCGCCGCGGCCTGCGTCCCGACCAGATCGCCGAGCACTGCCAGCGGCTCGTCGGCGGCCTGGACGTGCTCGTCGGGCTCACCAACGCCGAGCAGGCGCAGGCGATGACGTGGCTGTGGGGGCCGCTCGGCCGCGCGTTCGCCGGCCTCGCCCCGGTGGACGTGATCGCCGACTGCGGGCGGCTCGGCGCCGGCATGCCGCTGACCGAGCTGCTGCGGGAGGCCGACATGGTCGTCCTGCTCACCCGCGCGACCCTCGAACAGGTCGCCCACCTGCGCGAGCGCGTCGGGGCGCTGACCGAGGAGCTGCGCGGCGGCCCGCCGATCGGGGTGCTGGTGCTCGCCGACCCGCGCGACTTCCGCGGCTCGGTCGCCGAGGTCGACCGGATCATCGCGGGAGCGCGCGGCCGCGGCCAGGCGCCCGACCCGGCGCCCGGTCCGGCGCAGGGCCCGCCGCCGCCCGGCGTGACCGTCCTCGGCGGCCTGGCGCTCGACCCGAAGGGCGCCGACCTGCTGTCCGGGCAGTGGGGCGGCCGGCTGGACCGGTCGCTGCTCATCCGCTCGGCGCGCGAGGTCGCCGCCGACCTGGTCGGCCGGCTCGCCCCGCCGGCCGCCGCCGTGCCCGCCGCCGCGCCCGCCGGGGAGGCGCCGCCGCAGGTGCCGGCCGGCGTTCCGCAGGAGGGGAGGCGCTAGATGGACCACGGGCTCGTCAAGCGCCTCCGCCAGGAGGTCGGCGACCGGCTGGCGCAGCAGCGCCGGCTGGACGCCGCGAACGGGCTGCCGTCGATGTCCGGGGAGGACGAGCGGCAGTTCGCCCGCGCGCTCATCGGCCAGGTGCTGGAGGAGTTCGCGCGCGGCGAGATCACCTCCGGGCGCCGCCCGCCGAACGCCGAGGAGGAGGAGGCGCTCGCCGCCGGGGTGCACGCCGCGCTGTTCGGCGTCGGCCGGCTCCAGCCGCTGCTCGAAGACCCCGAGATCGAGAACATCGACATCAACGGCTGCGACCGGGTGTTCATCGGCTACGCCGACGGGCGCGAGGTGATGGCCGAGCCGGTCGCCGAGAGCGACGAGGAACTGGTCGAGCTGATCCAGATACTCGCCGCCTACAGCGGGCTGTCGTCGCGGCCGTTCGACACCGCGAACCCGCAGCTCGACCTGCGCCTCCCGGACGGCTCGCGGCTCTCGGCCGTGATGGACGTGACCGTCCGCCCGGCGCTGTCGATCCGGCGCGCCCGGCTCGGCAAGGTGTTCCTCGCCGACCTGGTCGGCAACGGGACGTTCAGCCAGGAGATCGGGCAGTTCTTCCGCGCCGCCGTCCTCGCCCGCAAGAACATCATGATCGCGGGCGCGACGAACGCCGGGAAGACGACGCTGCTGCGCGCGGTCGCCAACGAGATCCCGCCGGGCGAGCGGCTCATCACCGTCGAGCGCGCCATGGAACTCGGCCTGGACGCCTTCCCCGAACTGCATCCGAACTGCGTCGCGTTCGAGCAGCGGCTGCCGAACTCCGAGGGGCAGGGCGCGATCTCGATGGCGGAACTGGTCCGCCGGTCGCTGCGGATGAACCCGTCCCGGGTGATCGTCGGCGAGGTCCTCGGCGACGAGATCGTCACGATGCTGAACGCGATGACGCAGGGCAACGACGGGTCGCTGTCGACGATCCACGCGAACTCGTCGGTGGAGGTGTTCAACCGCGTCGCGACGTACGCGATCCAGGCGGAGGAGCGGCTGCCGGTCGAGGCGACCCACATGCTGATCGCGGGCGCGATCGACTTCGTCGTGTTCATCGAGAAGCACAACGAGTACGCGTCCGGGGGGCGGCTGCGCCGGTACGTGTCCAGCGTCCGGGAGGTCACCGGCGTGGACGGGCGGGTCCTGTCGTCGGAGGTGTTCGCGCTCGGCGCAGGCGGGGCCGCCGTCCCGTCCGCGCCGATCTCGTGCATCGCCGAGCTGGCCGAGTACGGCTACGACCCGTCGGCCGGAGGTACCTGGTGAGCGGGGGCACGGTGAACGGGCGCCTGGTGAGCGGGTGCCCGATGAGCGGGGGTGGTGGGTGATGTACGCGCCGGACGTGCTCCTCGCCGTCGTCGCGGGCGCCCTGGCCGGCGGCGGTCTCCTGCTGCTGGTCGTCGCGCTGCGCGGGCTGCCCGCCCGCACGAGGCCCGCCCGCGGACGCAGCCGCGAGGACCTGGTCCGCACCCTCACCACCCGCACGGCGCTCGCCGTCATCGTCGGCTTCCTCGTCCTGATCCTGACGCGCTGGCCGATCGCGGCCGTCGGCACCGGCGTGCTCGTCCTCGCCTGGGACGGGCTCGCGGGCGGCGCCGCCGAGGAGCGCCGCGGCATGGCGCGGCTGGAGGGCCTCGCCGGCTGGACGGAGTCGCTCCGCGACACGATCGCCGGCGCCGTCGGCCTGGAGCAGGCCATCCCCGCCTCGCAGCGCGCCGCCGCGCCCGCCCTGCAGCAGCCGCTGCGCAACCTCGTCGACCGGCTGCACACCCGCGTCCCGATGCCGGAGGCGCTGCGCCGGTTCGCCGACGACATCGACGACCCGTCCGCCGACCTGGTGGTCGCCGCGCTGATCCTGAACGCCAAGCTGCGCGGCCCCGGCCTGCGCGACATGCTGAGCGCGCTCGCCACGTCCGCCCGCGCCGAACTGGACATGCGGCGGCGCGTCGAGGCCGACCGGCGCGCGACCCGGCGCAGCGTCCGCATCGTCGTCGCCGTCTCCGTCGGGACGGCCCTCGCCCTCGCCGTGTTCAACCACTCCTACGTCGAGCCGTACGACGACTTCCTCGGGCAGCTCGTCCTGTGCATCGTCGTCGCCCTGTACGGGGCGGCGTTCCTGTGGCTGCGGCGGCTGTCCCGGTACGAGCTGCCGAGCCGGTTCCTCAGCGAACCGCGCGCGACGGCCGAACCGGGCGTGCCCGGCGAGGTGCCGAGCACGGTCGCGGGCTGGCAGAACCGGGGCGGGCAGAACTCCGCCGGGCTGAGCCGGGGCGCCGAGGAGCCACCGCCGCGCGGCCGGCCCACCCTGGACGCGGGCGGGGGTGGCGCGCCGTGAACGCCGCGATGATCGCGGGCGCCGTCGTCGGCCTCGGCGTGTACGTGCTCGTCCGGGCGCTGTTCCCGGCCCGTCCCGGCCTCGCCGCGCGGATGGCCGCGCTCGACGCCGCGCGCCGCCGCGACCTGGAGGAGCAGCAGCTCGGCCGGATGTCCCCGACGCTGGAGCGGGTCGGCGGGATGCGCGCCCGGATCGGCCGGGAGCTGGCCCGGTTCTGCGAGTCGCGCGGCTGGCGGCTCCGCTCGGTCCGCGCCGACCTCGCGATCACCGAGCGGTCGCTGGAGGCGTTCCTCGCCACCAAGTTCCTGCTGCCCGCCGCCGCGCTGCTGGTCATCCCGCTGATCATCGCCTACTTCACGCTGCTCGGGCTCGGCTCGTCCGTCGCCGTCCCCGCGTGGATCTGCGTGCTGTTCGCCGTCCTGTTCTTCTTCTTCCCCGACATGCAGCTCCGGCAGGAGGCGCAGGCCCGCCGGCAGGACTTCCGGCACGTCGTCGGCGCGTTCCTCGACCTCGTCTCGATGAACCTGGCGGGCGGGCGCGGCGTCCCCGAGGCGCTGATGACCGCGTCCAACGTCGGCGAGGGCTGGGCGATGCACCGCATCCGGGACGCGCTGGCCAACGCCCGCATCACCGGCCAGACGCCCTGGCAGTCGCTCGGCCGGCTCGGCGAGGAACTCGACATCGCCGAGCTGCGCGACCTCGCCGGGGCGCTCGCGCTGGTCTCCGACGACGGCGCGCAGATCCGCAAGTCGCTCTCGGCCCGCGCCGCGTCGATGCGCAGCCGCGAGCTGTCGGACCTGGAGGGCAAGGCCGGCGAGCGCTCCCAGTCGATGCTCGTCGCGCAGCTGTTCCTGTGCGCCGGATTCCTGATCTTCCTCGCCTACCCGGCCCTGATGCGGGTGCTCGCGTCATGACGTCAGGGCCTGCCCCCGAACCCCGTGGAGGTTTCCGATGAATCCACTCAATCCGCTGGACCATCCGTCCGTCCTGTACTGGCGCGCCGTGCTCGGCGTCCGGATGGCGCGGCTGCGGTCGGAGGAGGAGCGCAGCCGCGGCGCGTCCGCGATCGAATGGGCGATCATCACCGCGATCCTCGCGCTGATCGCGATCACCATCGGCGCGGTGATCCAGAGGAAGATCTCGGACAAGGCCAACAGCATCAACACGGGCTGACCCGATGCGGCCCCGTCAACGCCTCGCGTCGCGGCTGCGGCCGGACGCGGGCGTGTCGTCGATGGAGTGGGCGCTGCTCACCCCGGTCCTCCTCTTAGTGATGCTGGTCGTGGTGCAGTTCGCCATGGTGTTCCACGCCCGGCATGTGGCGCTCGCCGCCGCGCAGGCGGGCGCGCGCGTCGCGCGGACGTCGCCGGTCGGCGGCGGCTGGGAGGGCGCGGCGACCGCGAAGGCGACCGGGTCGGTCCGCGAGATCGGCCCGGACCTGCTGTCCGGGCTCCAGGTGCGGGCGGGGGAGGAGAACGACGAGCGGTGGGTGGAGGTCAGCGGCGAGGCAGTCCAGGTCGTCCCGTTCATGACGTTCCACGTGTCGCAGCGGTCGCAGGGGCCGATCGAGTGCTTCCGCCCCGACGTCGGCTCGGGCACCGCCTGCCAGCGGGGGGCGGGCCCGTGAGAGACCGCGGATCCATGTCGCTGGAGATGGTCATCGTCACGCCCATCTTCATCGCGTTCCTGCTCTTCCTCGCCGGCGCCGGCCGGATGGTGGACGCCAAGAGCCAGGTGGACGGCGCCGCGCGGGACGCCGCCCGCGCCGCGTCCATCGCGCGCAGCGCCGGATCCGCGCAGAGCCTCGCCGCCGAGACCGCCGCCGCCGGGATGCGCGGCACCGGCTGGTGCTCGGGCGGCCCGAGCGTCCAGACCGACGTGTCCGCCTGGGGGCCGGGCGGACGGGTCGGCGTGACCGTCACCTGCGACGTCGACCTCGGCGACCTCGCGTTCATCGGACTGCCCGGCACCAAGCGCCTGCAGGGCCACGCGATCGCGCCCATCGACACCTTCACCAACCGGGGCACGGACACGGGCGGCGCCGACGACCCGGGAGCCGCACCATGACCATCCCGCGCGGGGACCGGGGCACGATCGCGATGTACACGGTGCTGTTCACGCCGGTCGTGCTGCTGCTGGCCGGGCTGCTGGTGGACGGCGGCCTCGCCATCCACGCCCGGCAGCGCGCCGCCGACATGGCCGAGCAGGCGGCGCGCGCCGGCGCGAACCAGATCGACACCGATGCCCTCCGCGCGACCGGCAAGCCCGTCCTCGACCCGGGCCGGGCCCGCGCGGCGGCGTGCGACCTGCTCGCCGCCTACCCCGACGAGGTCACCGCTTCCCAGTGCGACGCCAACGGCCAGGAGGTCGCGGTCACCGTCCAGATCAGCGTGAAACCGCAGCTCCTCGGCATCATCCCCGGCTTCGGCGAGTTCCGGCTGACCGCCGGCGCGACCGCCCGCCCGGTCACCGAGGGAGAAGGCCCGTGATCGATCGGGAGAACGGATCTACGATGAGGGCGACCTCCGGTGCGACCTCCGGCGCGACGGCCGGGGAAACGGCAGGGACGCGATGGTGACGGGGCAGGGCCGGCGGACGCCCGTCCGCGTGAAGGGCCGCCGCAGCGCGGGCGACGTGCTCGCCGGGATCGGCGCGGTCGCCGCGCTGGCCGCGCTGCTGGCGGGCGTCCCGTTCGCGCTGCTGACGCTGTTCGGGTCGCCGCTGCCGGACCACGTGCCGGCCGCGTCCGACCTCACCCAGCGGGTCGGGCCGGGGTCGCTGCTCGCGATCCTCGTCGCGCTCGTGTGGCTGGCGTGGCTGCAGCTCGCGGCGTGCGTGGTCGTCGAGGTGTACGCCGGGATCCGCGGCGTCGGCGTGCCCGCGCGGGTGCCGCTCGCGGGCGGGACGCAGTCGCTCGTCCACCGGCTCGTCGTGGCGGCGCTGCTGCTGTTCACCGCCACCACCACGATCATGCCCGCGTTCGCCGCCGGCGGGCTGTCGCAGCGGCCGCCGGCGTCGGCGCCGCTGCGGATGGAGCCGCAGGCGGCGACGTTCCAGCAGGCCCCGGACGCCCCCGAGCACGCGGCCGCCGCCGACCGGATCGCCGAGGACCTCACCGCGAACCCGGTGGAGAAGTCCGCCACGACGAAGATCTACCGGGTGCAGCCGCCGGAGGGGCGCCACCACGAGAGCCTGTGGGAGATCGCCGAGAAGTGCCTCGGCGAGGGCCGCCGCTACAAGGAGATCTACTCCCTCAACAAGAACCACGTCCAGCCGGACGGGACGCGCCTGACGATCGCGAGCCTGATCCGTCCGGGCTGGATCCTGGAGATGCCCTCGGACGCCAAGGGCGCCAAGGTCGTCCCGGTCAAGGACCTGCACGACTACTTCCGGTACGGGCACGCCGTCCCGGACGAGCCTGACAAGCCCGCACCCGAACCCGAGCCCGCCCAGCCCCCGGCGACCCAGCCCCCGGCCGCGCAGCCCCCGGCCGCGGAGGCGCCGCCTGCCGCACCGGCACCGCAGACCCCGGCCCCTGAACAGAGCCGGGCACCGGCACAGACCCAGCCGCCGCAACAGAGCGAGGCCCCCGAACCGAGCCCCGCGCCCGAGCAGAGCCACGCGCCCGAGCAGGCCGCTCCGCAGAAGCCCGCTCCGCAGAAGCCCGCGCCGCAGCAGTCCGAGCCGGCGCATCCGCCCGCGCACGCCGAAGGCCCGTCCGGCGAGATGGACGGGCACGCGGGAACCGGCGGCGCGGACGTCCCGGGCAAGGGCTCCCCGCAGCAGGACGACACCGGCGCGTCGCTCGGCATCGGCTGGCCGCAGGGACTCGCCGCGGCGTCGCTGATCGCCACCGGGCTGCTGGTCGCGCTCGGCCGGCGCCGCCGCGCCCAGCTGTGGAACCGCGCGTTCGGGCACATGGTCGTCCGGCCGGAGGGGACGGCGGCCGAGGCGGAGCGGGCGCTGCGGATCGGCGCCGACGACGACGCGGCGAAGCTCCTCGACCTCGGGCTGCGGCACATGTCGAAGTCGATGGCGGCGGGCGGCCGGGCGCTCCCGACCGTCTACGGGGTGCATCTCGGGCGCGGCAGCCTCGACCTGTGGATCGCGCCCGCCGACCGGAACCCGCCCGCCCCCTGGCAGGCGTTCGACGACGGCCAGGTGTGGCGGCTGCGCGGCGACGCGCTGCCGATGCTGGAGGCGGCGGGCCTCGGCGACGTCCTCGCCCCCTACCCGGGCCTCGTGTCGATCGGCACGAACGCCAACGGCCGCATCCTCGTCGACCTGGAGGCCGCGCACGGGTTGATCGCGCTGCGCGGCCCCGAGGACGTGCGCCGGGCCGCGCTGTCCGCGGTCGCGCTGGAGCTGGCGACGAACCGCTGGTCCGACCACATGCGGATCACGCTCGTCGGGTTCGACGCGGAACTGGGCGAGGGCCTCGCCGAGATCGCCCCGGACCGGGTCCGGTCCGTCCCGACGCTCCAGGACGCGCTGCCGGAGCTCGAGGGGCGCAGCGAGGAGGTGCGGCAGGCGCTCGCCGCGTCCGGCGTCGACTCGGTGCTCACCGGACGCTGCCGCGGCGTGTTCGGCGAGGCGTGGATGCCGCACTACCTGATCATGGCGGACCGCCCGGACGAGCGGGAGGCCGACCGGCTCGTCGCGCTCGCCCGCACCGGCACCCGGATGGCCGCCGGCTACATCGTCCCCGGCGACGTGCAGGGCGCCACCTGGACCTGGGACACCGACGCCACCGGACGCCTCCAGGCCGGCGTCCTCGGCTTCGACGTCGACGCGCAGCTCGTCCGCGACGACGACTACCGGGCCGTGTTCGAGCTGTTCCGCACGGCCGGGCGGCTCGACTCCGTCCGGCTCCCCGGCCTCACCGGCGGGGCGGAGCCGCCGGCGGCGCAGCAGACGTCGGTCGACATCCGGCTGCTCGGCCCGATCGAGGTCGACGCGCCGGGCCCGATGGACGAGAGCCGCCGCGAACTGTGCACCGAGTTGCTGGTGTTCCTCGCCGCGCACCCGGAGGGCGTCCACCCGACGGTGCTGTCCGGCGCGATCTGGCCGCGCGGCGCCGGCGCGGGCGTCCGCGACGCGTGCGTGGCGCGCGTGTCGGACTGGCTCGGCAGGGACGCGCGCGGCCGCCCCAACCTGTACCACGACGAGCGCGGCCGGATCAGGCTCGGCTCGGAGGTGCGGGTCGACGTCGCGACGTTCCGCTGGCTGGTGTGGCGGTCGGCGGCCGAGCCCGCGTCCGAGACCGCCTACATGGCGTACGCGCTGGACCTCGTCCGGGGGCCGCTGCTCGCCGACCGGCCGCGCGGCCGGTTCGCGTGGCTCGCCGATCACGAGTTGGAGTACGAGACGCCCGCGCGGGTCATCGACGTCGCGCACCGGCTCGTCGTGCTGCGGCTGGAGGAGGGCGACCCGCGCGGTGCGGTCGGCGCGGCCCGCGCCGGGCTGCGGCTCGCGCCGGGGGACGAGGGCCTGTGGCGCGACCTGCTCCGCGCGACCCACGCGACCGGCGACGTCGAGCAGGTCCGCGTGGTCGTGGACGAACTGCGCTCCCGCCTGGCAAGAGACCCGTACCAGGACCAGCTACAGCCCGAGACGGAAGCGCTGGTAGAGGACCTGATCCCCGACTGGCACCGCGTAGGCTCCCGCTAACCCGCCAAATTTCTCGTTGACCTGCGGCGTGTTGTTGTTATGAGGACGCCCAAGACAACAACAAGCCAGAGATCAAAAACTAGATTC